>JAFGIZ010000032.1 GCA_016929365.1 Lentisphaerota bacterium | reverse complement strand
TCCGGAACAGGTCCGGCACCATGTTGAACGTAATGAGGTTATGCTCGCAGAGCAAAATAATCTCCACGATCCGGTCGTGCGGCACCCCCGTTCCCGCCAGGATAATCTGGTCCACCTCGTGCTCACGCAGGAAGGCCGGCAGTTCCCCCACCGTGCCTTTCACCAGCTCGGCCGATATGCCGGCATCGGGCTCTCCCAGGTCGGTCCGCAGGAAGCCGATCACCTTCGAACGCAGCATCGCTTCGCGCCGCAGCGTGCGCTGCAGATGGGCCGCAACCGCGTCGGTTCCCAGGATCAGCACCCGGTTCGAACGCCGGCTGTGCCGCGCCAGGTTCCACTCGATGCGGAACAAAATGTAGCGTTCCAGAAGCACCAGGAAGGTCACCGTCAGACCCGATAACCCGATAGCCAGCCGCGAGTATTCGATCTCGTTCTGAACGGCAAAGGCCAGGACCGTCGTCAGGACCAGCCCGATCGCAATCGAGCGGACCAGACGCGGAATCTTGTTCACAAAAGAACCGATCTGCGGCCGGACAAAAAGCCCCTGCCAGCGGAACACCAGCAGCATCGCGAGCGTCGCCGCCGCTGCGCCGCCACCGTACAGCACGTAAAGCCCGTCCGGACGCCCCCGTAGCAGGGGAATCCAGCCGCTGTCGAAACGCAGCCACGTGGCCCCCAGGAACCCGCCCCACACCGCGGCGGCATCCGAGACCACGGCGACAAGACTCGCGAGCACGTCCGAGGCATCCCGTTTTCTCATAACCCGCATACTAGCGGCCGCGCAACACAAGGGTCAACGGCTTTACGGGTTGAAATAAAGCAAGGCGTCCTGCTATCGTGCGCCATGCACCACGCCCGGCCCATCCTGCCGCTGCCCCCCGTTCTGGGCGTCGACCTCAGCCTTACGCCGGGCGTGCTCCTGCTCTGGGTCGCCGCCGCCCTGACCTTCCTGCTCCTCGGGCTTGCCGCCCGCCGGCGCACGCTCGTGCCCCAGGGTTTTTTTCACAATTTCTTTGAAACCCTCGTGGAATTCATCGAAAAGGAGGTCATCCGCGCGTCCGTCGGCCCCGAAGGCAAACGCTGGGCGCCCTTCATCCTGACCCTCTTCTTTTTTATCCTCTTTTCCAACCTGCTCGGCATGCTGCCCCTGCCGGGCGGCCGCCATACCCTGACGGCCAACGTCAACGTCACCGCCGCGCTCGCCCTCGTCGTCTTCGGTGTGACCCTGGGCATCAACCTGGCCCGGCACGGCCCCCTCGGATTCGCGCGCAAGTTCCTGCCCCAAGGCCTGCCCCTGCCCGTGGCCCTCCTCATCGCCCCGATTGAACTGATTAGCTGGCTGGCCAAGCCCGTGTCACTCGCCGTGCGGCTTTTTGCCAACATGATGGTGGGCCATACGCTGATCTTTCTCTTTATCGGCATGGAGGTCGCCACGGCCTGGTACCTCAAGTCGCTGCCCTTCGTCGGGGCCGTGGCCATGGCCTGCTTCGAAATTTTCGTCTCTTTCGTCCAGGCCTTCATTTTTGCCATGCTGGCGGGCCTGTACATCAAAGAAGCCATCGAATAGGAACACGTCCATAGTCAAACAGGAGACTGGATATGACACCGGAAGGTTTGAGTTGGTTAAGCGCGGGTCTGGCCATCGGCCTGGCGGCCCTGGGCACGGGCATCGGGATCGGCCTGCTGGTCGGCAAGAGCGTCGAGGCCGCCGCCCGGCAGCCCGAAATGAGCAATGCCATCCAGCGCATGATGATCCTCGGGATCGCCTTCACCGAGGCGCTCTGCCTCTACGCCCTCCTGATTGCCATCATGCTCGCCGGCAAGGAGTAGCATGCAGCCGTTTGACCTCGAGCCCGGACTGATCGTCTGGACGGTCCTGACGTTCCTGGCGCTTTTCGCACTGCTGGCCCGCTTCGCGTTCCGTCCCCTGCGCGCCCTGCTCGAGAAGCGCGAACAGACTATCCGTGATTCCCTGGACGCGGCCGAACGCGCCCGCCGCCAGGCGGAAGAGATCCTGATGCGCAACCGCGAACACCTCGATAAGGCCCGTGACGAAACGCGCAAGATCGTCAACGAGGGCCATCGCATCGTGGCCGACATGAAGAAAGAGGCCGAACGGAGCGCCCGCGAAGAGGCGGCGCACCTTATCGAACAAGCCCGTTCCGAGATCGACGGTGAAGTGCGGCGCAGCCTCGACGACCTCAAATCCACCGTCGCCAACCTCTCCGTGCGGATTGCACGCCAGGTCATCCGGGGCGAGCTCGACGAAGACAAGCACGCCGCACTGGCCGAGGACGTGGTCGAACGCCTCAAGAAGACGCGGCGCGCGTCACCCCCCTGAGAGCCAAGAGTATGGTCACACGCACCGGATACGCCGAGCGCATCAATGCCTATGCCGACGCCCTGGTCGCCCTCGGACGCGCGACCAACCGCGAAACCGCCCTGCAACGGGAACTGCAGCAGCTCGTGGATGCCGTGGCACGAGAACCCCGGCTGCAACGCTTCCTGCAGGACCCCGCCGTCCGCAACGCCGGAAAACACGAGGCCCTCGAACGGCTGTTCGGCCGGGAGATCAGCGACACCCTGCTGCATGTTCTCGGAATTCTTATCGCCGGGGGTGACCTCCGGCACCTGCCCGCGGTCGCCGCCGCCTACGTCCGCAAGGCGTCCGAGCTGAAAGGCAAAAGCGCCGGCGAAATCGTCAGCGCCGTCCCGCTGCCGGAGGCGACCCTGGCCGCCATCCGCCGCGAAACCGCCGCCGTTCTCGGCCGGCCCGTCACCCTGCGCCCCCGCCTCGACCCCGCCCTCATCGGCGGCGTCGTCGTCCGCGTCGGTGATTTCGTGCTCGATGCCTCCGTCCAGCGCCGCCTCGAAGAAGCGCGGCGCGCGCTGCTCGCCTGACGGCAAAATTTCTTTAAAAAAGGCTTGTCTCAAACGCCAATCGTCGCATAATCGGGGCGAATCCTGGCGGAATCGCTCAGGGGTTTGACATCTAACACCATATAGCGAAAGGGGATCCGGTATGACCAAGACACAAACGATCGCGGCACTGGCGGAGCGGACGGGCTTGCCCAAGGCGCAGGTTTCCAACCTGCTGGAAGAACAGGCCAATCTCGCTTACAGCGAGGCCAAGAACGGCTTCGTGATTCCCGGCATCGGCAAGCTGGTCCTCGTGAATCGCAAGGCGCGCATGGGACGGAATCCGGCTACCGGTGAACAGATCATGATCCCGGCCAAGACGGTCGTGAAGTTCCGCGTCGCCAAGGTCTGCAAAGAGTCCGTGCTCTCGAGCTAATTTTGCCGGGCGGGGATTCGTCGGGTCGGCATACGCACCGCGCAATCCCCGCCCTTTTTGCATCGTGACGGCGGCCCTGCTTTTTTCCATTGCCCTCGCGGCCTTCGCCTCGCCGACCAACCGCGTCCCGCTCGTCCCCGCCCCGCGTCACGCCGACGCCGCCGCGCGCTTCGCGCGCCTGTTCCCGCGCGAACATCTCTCGCGCCGCCCGCTCGATGACGCCGTCTCCCGCCGGGCCTGGACCAATTACCTTTCACAGCTCGATTACGATCACGTCTACTTCCTGGCTTCCGACACGCGCCGTTTCGCCGCCTGGCAGGACCGCCTCGATGATGAGCTGCTTGTCGGCGATTTGCGATTCCCCTATGCCGTATTCGAAACCTTTCTCGAACGCGTGCGCGACCGCTGCGAATACCTGGACGACCTCCTCGAAACCGGGTTCGACCTGGAGCGTCCCGAGCAGTACCGCTGGAAACGGAAACAGGCCCCCTGGCCGCGCAATGCAGCCGAACGCGACGACCTCTGGCGTCGCCGGATCAAGAACGAGTATATCCAGCGCACCCTCGCGCGCGAGCTCGGTAGCGAGACAAACGCCACCGCCACCGCCACCAATCAGCAGGCGGCGGCGGACTACCCCGCACCCTCCGTCGAAGACGCCCTGCGCCAGCGCTACGAACAACTCCTCACGGTGCTCCAGGATAACGACGCCGAATGGGTCCTGCAGCGCTACCTGACGGCCGTGGCCCAGGCCTACGATCCCCACTCCAGCTACATGTCCGCCTCCACGCTCGAAGATTTCAATATCGAGATGAAACTCTCGCTCGTCGGAATCGGGGCCCTGCTGCGTTCCGAGGACGGCGCGGCCAAAATCGTGCGTCTCATTCCGGGCGGCCCCGCCGACCGCGATACGCGCGAGAAACGCCTTCGTCCCGGCGACAAGATCATCGCCGTCGGCCAGGGCGACGCGGAACCGGTCAATACCCTGCACTGGCCTCTCAACAAGGTGGTCCGCCTCATCCGCGGCGAAAAGGGCACGCGCGTGGTCCTGATCGTCGTCCCTGCATCCGATCCGACCGACACCACCACGAAACGCGTCGAGCTCGTCCGCGATGAGGTGCGCCTCGAAGAACAGGCCGCCCGCTCGGATGTACATACCGTCACTGCCGCCGACGGCTCCGCCTGCCGCATCGGCGTCGTCACGCTCCCGGCTTTCTACGCCAATCTCCAGGCCTCCGAGGATGATCCCGCCTACCGCAGTGCGGCCGACGACGTGAAAACGATCCTCGCCGCCCTGCAAACCAACGCCGTTTCGGGCATCCTGGTCGATCTGCGCAACAACGGGGGCGGATCGCTTGTCGAGGCTATTAAAATGACGGGCCTGTTTATCGAGACGGGACCGGTGGTCCAGGTCCGCGAACGCTACGGCAAACGCATCCTGTACGACCGCGACCCGAACGCGGCCTACACCGGCCCGCTGGCGGTGCTCGTCAACAGTCTGAGCGCCTCCGCCTCCGAAATCGTCGCCGGCGCGCTCCAGGATTACGGGCGCGCCGTGATCGTCGGCGACAGCAAGACACACGGCAAGGGCACGGTCCAGACCGTCCGCCCCCTCGGGCGGGACCGCACGCAGGGCGCCGTCAAGGTGACCACCGCCAGCTACTTCCGGATTTCAGGCAGCTCCACGCAGTTGAAGGGCGTTTCCTCCGATATTGTCATCCCGTCTCCATTCGACATGATGGAGCTCGGGGAAGATCACTTGGACAACCCCATCCCCTGGTCCAGCGATACGCCTGCCGGCTATACGCCTCTCGCTGATCTGAGCGGCTCCATCGCGGTCGCGCGGCGCCTGTCGCAGGATCGCCGCGACGCCAATCCCCGCTTCGATGCCTATCGCCGTTATCTTGACCGTATCGCCATGCTGCAGACCAATGTCCTGGTTTCGCTGGTCATCGACAAGCGCCGCGAGCTTGCCCGCACCGAAAAAGCCCTCTCCGACCTGCAGGAGGATCTCGCCCTGCAAGCCCTGCCCGGCGAGGCCGACGGCGACGACCAGCCGGACCTCGTGCTCGAAGAAACCCTGCGCATTCTCGCCGACCTCGTGCCGCTCTGGCCCGCCGCCGTAACCGTGGACCCGCCCGACGCCCCGGTTCCGGCCGAAGATAACCGGTTTCTCCGGTGGATCCGCGAACGCCTGTGAGAATCGCCACGTTCAACGCCAACTCGATTCGCTCCCGGCTCGACACCGTGCTGGCGTGGCTGGCCCGCCACCGCCCCGACGTGCTTGCCGTCCAGGAAACCAAGGTCGTAGACGATGCCTTCCCCGCCGCGGCCTTTTCCGAGGCCGGGTACCATGTCGTGTTCCGCGGCGAGAAAGCCTACAACGGCGTCGCGCTCGTCACGCGCGCCCGGCCGCACCGCGTCCGGTTCGGATTCGATGACGGCGAACCTGCCGACGAGACGCGCCTCGTGGCC
>JAFGIZ010000031.1 GCA_016929365.1 Lentisphaerota bacterium | reverse complement strand
TCGCCGATATCGAGAATGGAGATGTCGAACGTGCCGCCGCCCAGGTCGTAAACGGCGATGCTTTCGTCCTTCTTCTTGTCCAGCCCGTACGCCAGCGACGCTGCGGTGGGTTCGTTGATGATGCGCAAGACCTCCAGGCCCGCGATCTTGCCGGCGTCCTTCGTGGCCTGGCGCTGGCTGTCGTTGAAATAGGCCGGAACGGTGATCACCGCCTGGGTTACCGTGTCGCCGAGGTAACTCTCCGCGTCGGTCTTCATTTTCTGAAGGATCATCGACGAAATCTCGGGCGGGGAATACATCTTGTCCCCGATCTTGACGTGCGCGTCGCCGTTGGGCGCCTTCACGACCTCGTAGGGGACCAGGGTGATCTCGTGCGCGACTTCGTCGTACTTGCGGCCCATGAAACGCTTGATGGAAAAGACAGTATGGCGCGGGTTCGTCACGGCCTGACGCTTCGCCGCCTGGCCGACCAGCCGCTCCCCCGTCTTCGTGAACGCCACGATGGACGGCGTCGTCCGGCTGCCTTCCGCATTGGGGATCACCGTCGGCTCGCCCCCTTCCATCACGGCCATGCACGAATTCGTCGTTCCTAAATCTATGCCTATAATCTTGCCCATGCTGAATTCACCTTCCATTCCAATCCACTGTGCGGGGCGCAACGGCACACCGGCACCGTCGCGATCCGAAATGGTAGCAGGGCCCGTGCCAGATCAATGGGGGTCATGTGTGCGGCTATGCGTAAGTAGTTGTAGGTCAACGTGTTATGCCGACCTAAGTGCTTTTGTGCGGGGCAGGAACCGCGCGGAAACAACTGTGTCATAGTGGCGCATATCGGAGTGCCTGGGCCGATAGGGGTCATAATGTCGCGTTCTGGATGGGGGTTTCGGGTTTCGGATTTTCTTCGGATTTCCGGGTGTTCTCCCGCCTGATCCGGCTCTCGGCTGGCAGAACGGAGCAACGCCGGAAGTGAGATGCGCCCGGCACTGGAAATACAAGCGACCCGGTTCTTGCGCCCCGGGGGCTGGTGTGTCATAATGCGCGGCTTTTGGATACGAATCCGATAACGTTCTCAAGGAGGGGATCAGCGCGATGGCCATGGAGATAAGGAATTTCGCCGTTATGGGACATACGTCCAGCGGCAAGACGACCCTGATTGACGCTTTGTTGCACAAGCTGGGGGCGAACGACCGCATGGGGTCGGTGGATGCGGGCACCAGCACGGCCGATTATACGGACGAGGAGAAGGCGCGCAAGATTACCGTGTCGGCCAAGCCGTTTACGGCGGATTACCAGGCCGGCGGGAAAACCACGCGCATGGTGATGATCGATACGCCCGGTTACCAGGATTTTTACGGGCAGGTGATCTGCGCGGCGCACGCCACCGAGACCGCGGTGATCGTGGTCGATGCGTCATCCGGGGTCCAGGTCGGTACGCGGCGAGCCTGGCGCTGTGCGGAGAACCGGGGCCTGGCCCGTGCGGTGGTGGTGACCGGGCTTGACAAGGAGAATACGGATTTCGAAAAGACCCTGGAAGGCATTCAGACGGCGTTGGGCAAGGCGTGTCTTCCGGTCGGGCTGCCCCTGCCGGACGGGAGCGTGGCGGATGTTCTCGGCCAGGCGGCGCCCGAGGCCGCGGCCGGGCGCGTGGAGGAGGCCCGCAGCAGCCTGGTCGACCTGGCGGCGGAAACGGACGACGCGCTGATCGAAAAATTCCTGGGCGGCGAAACCTTGTCCGCGGACGAGCTGGCCGGCGGCCTGCGCCGGGCGGTGTTGCACGGCAGCCTGACGCCCGTGTTCGTGTGCCAGCCGCTGACGGGCGCCGGCCTGGAGGCGCTGCTGGAAGGTGCGGCGCGGCTCTTTCCGGCACCGGGCGAATCCGCAATCAAGGACGCGGACGGCAACACCGTGGCTGCCGGGGAAGCGGACCCGCTGTGCGCGCGGGTCT
Organism: Lentisphaerota bacterium; assembly: GCA_016929365.1. Lineage (GTDB taxonomy): Bacteria > Verrucomicrobiota > Kiritimatiellia > UBA8416 > JAFGIZ01 > JAFGIZ01. The sequence continues at coordinate 1,412 of JAFGIZ010000031.1, read as the reverse complement.
GGCGCAGCGTCAATGACCCCTACGTGGGGCAGTTGTCTTTTGTGCGCGTGTTCGGCGGCACGCTGAAGTCCGACAGCGAGGTGTTGAACGCCGGCCGCGGGCAGAAGGAACGGGTCGGGGGCCTGCTGCGGGTTAACGGGAAGCAGCAGGATAGCGTTGACCAGGCTGTTCCCGGGGAGATTGTGGCGCTGGCCAAGCTCAAGGCCACAGGCCTCGGCGACACGCTGTGCGGCGTCGGGCAGTCGATCATGCTGCCGGCGATGCGGTTTCCGAGCCCGGTCACATTCCAGGCGGTCACGGCCAAGACCCAGGCCGACGAGGATAAGATCGGCACGGCCCTGGCCCGGGTCTGCGAAGAGGATCCGACGCTGGAAGTGGAGCGTAATACCGAGACGCGTCAGATGGTGCTCAAGGGACTGGGCGACGTACACATCGACGTGGCGGTGTCGCACATGAAACGCCGCAGCAACGTGGACGTGTTGCTGGAAACACCCAAAGTGGCGTACCGCGAGACGGTCACGGCCCAGGGCGAAGGACATTATAAACACAAGAAGCAGTCGGGCGGCCGCGGGCAGTACGGCGAAGTGTACCTGCGCGTGGACCCCAAAGCGCCGGAAGACGAGGACTGGTTTGTGGATGCCGTCGTGGGCGGCGTGATTCCGGGCAACTTTATGCCGGCGGTCCAGAAAGGACTGGTGGAAGGCATGCGCTCCGGCGCGGTGGCGGGCTATCCCGTGACCAATGTCAAGATTACGGTGTACGACGGGTCTTATCACGACGTCGATTCGTCGGAAATTGCCTTCAAGATTGCGGCGGCGCGGGCGCTCAAGGAAGGGTTGAGCAACGCGAAGCCCGTACTCCTCGAGCCGATTATGACCGTCAGGGTGACAATCCCGGATGCCCACATGGGCGACGTCAACGGCGACCTCAATCAGCGGCGGGGCCGTATTATGGGCATGCAGCCGGAGGCGGGCATGCAGGTGATCACGGCGGAGGTGCCCATGGCCGAATTGTTCCGTTACGCGGCGGAGTTGCGGAGCATGACGGGCGGGCAGGGCAGTTTCGAAATGGAGCCGGCCCGTTACGAGGTCGTGCCGCAGATGGTCGCGCAGAAAGTGGTGGCCGAAACGCAGCGGGAGAAACAGGAAGACTAGCCGGTGCGGCCGCAACGGGTTGTCGGCACAGGATTCGGTTAAGGAGGAGGGGGTATGAGCGGACACAGCAAGTGGAAGACAATTCAACATAAGAAAGGCGCTACGGATGCCAGGCGCGGCAAGATCTTCAGCAAGATCAGCAAGGAACTGATGGTCGTGGCGCGGCAGGGCGGCGGGGACCCCGACATGAACCCGACGCTGCGTACGCTGATCCAGAAAGCGAAGGGCGTCAACATGCCCGCCGACAACATCGATCGG
>JAFGIZ010000030.1 GCA_016929365.1 Lentisphaerota bacterium | reverse complement strand
GCTCTCCTGTTCCGCCTGCAGAACGCCGGCGTACAGAAAGGCGGAGAGATCGATCGGCCGCCGCGTGTCGTAGGAAGACAGCTCGATCAGGTTGCGCAGCTCGCGGACGTTGCCCGGCCAGGCATGGGCCTTGAGCAGGGCCATGGTCTTGTCGCGTTCGACGAGCGTGTCTTCGGCGGCCCCGCCGCAGAACTCTTTGAGGAAATGGTCCACGAGGAGCGGGATGTCGTCCGGCCGTTTCCGCAGGGGCGGGAGTTCGATACGGGCCACGGAGAGGCGGAAGTAGAGATCTTCGCGGAAGCGGCCTGCGTTGACCTCGTTGCGCAGCTTGCGGTTGGTCGCGCAGACGATGCGCACGTCGACCGGCCGCGTGGCGCTGGTCCCCAGGCGGCGGATCTCCTTGCGTTCCAGGACGCGCAGCAGCTTGGGCTGCAGCTCGGGGCTGAGGTCGTTGATCTCGTCGAGGAAGACCGTTCCGCCGTCGGCATGTTCGAAGGCCCCGGCGCGGTCGGCGGTAGCCCCGGTAAAGGCGCCTTTCTTGTGGCCGAAAAGCTCGCTCTCGACCAGTTCGCGGGCCAGGGTGGCGCAGTCGATGACCACGAACGGTTTGGACGCGCGCGGGCTGTGGCGGTGGAGCTCTTCGGCCAGGATTTCCTTGCCGGTGCCCGTCTCGCCTTCGATCAGCACGGTGGCATCGGTGGGGGCGTAGGTTTCCGCGAGGTGAAAGATCCGCCGCATGGGGATGCTGGCGCCCAGTACGGACCCGAACGATTCCCGGGCACTGAGGGTGTACTCGGCGGATTCCCGGAGCGGGCAGAAAATAAAACGTGTTTTGCCGAGCCGGATTTCGCTGCCCTGTTCCAGGAACGCCTCGGTGATCCGGATGCCGCGCACGACGGTCCCGTTGGTGCTGCCCAGGTCCCGGATCACGGTGCCCTCGGGAACGACCTGGATTTCGCAATGGCGGCGGGAGACGGTGGTATCATCCAGGACGAGATCGTTGTCCGGCGCCGAACCGATGGTGAAGCACGCGTTATCCATCATGAATTCGCGGCCCTGCAGCGGGCCGCTGACGGCGAGGAGCTTGGCCTTGCGGATACGCAAGGCGGCTTCGCCGTCCTCCGACGTGATAATGAGGGTCGGCGAGGCGGCATCGGTTTTCGGCATGTTCGACATAGACGCTTCGGAACTATGCATACCCGTGAATACAGGCAGTGTAAGGGTGCATACCGCGGTATGCAATGCGGAATCCGGATTAGGAGCGGGCGGAAAGGGGGATCAGCCGGGCACGACGCAGGCGGGGCGGGTGAACAGGAGGCGGGCGGAGACCGACGACTCGGGAAGCTTGAGAATACGGGCCAGGGCGCGGGTATAGAGGGTGAGCTGGGGTTGGTAGCGGGCGGCGGCTTCCCGGATTTGCGGGTCTGAGGCGACGCGGTTGCTCTTGAAGTCGATGATATCGGCGTCATGCGGGGATCCGTCGGCGCCGCGGCGGATGACCACGCGGTCGAAGGTGCCCGTAACGAGCTGCCCGTCCAGGATGATTTCGAAGCTTTTTTCGCGCCAGAGCTCGGGGTTTCCGGACGGCCGGGCGAGCGCGCGGCGCACGGGGGCGGCGGCCATGGCGCGGCGGAACTGGGTGCAGGCGTCGCGGTTCACAGCGGCGCTGTACGGGGCCGCGTTCAGCCAGTCTTCGATCACGGCCTCGGCGTCCGTTTCGCCGCTCCAGGCGACCTGTTGAAAGAGCTCGTGGATAGCCCGGCCGAAGTCGAGCACGTCGGCGGCTTCGGCATCGAAGAGCCAGGCAGCGTCGCGCGCGGCGGTCTCCTGGGCCGAGGGTTCCACGCGGATCAGCCGGGTGCGCGCGGAGCGGGCTTTACGGAACGCGGGGGGCAGTGCGGCGGGCCGGGGCGCGGGGCGCGGCGGCGCGGGCGGGCAGGCCGCGTACCACTCGGGATCGCCGAGCGCGTAGAGCAGGCCGCCGCGGCCGGCGGCGCCGAGCTGGTGTTTAAGAAAGGCCGCGGGCGTGAAGGCCTTCGAGGATTTGCCGGGAAAGGCGGTGATCATGTAGAGCGCGCGCCGGGCGCGGGTCATGGCGACGTAGAGCACGCAGAGGTTGTCGAAGCAGGCCCGGGCCTCTTCGCCCTGCAGGACGCCGGCCAGGACGGGGTCGAACCCGGCGACGGCGCGCCGCGGCATTTTGAGCGCCCAGCAGGGGAGGCGGGTTTCGGGGTCGCGGCCGATCGCCGGGTCGGGCGCTTCGCCCCGGGTGATATCGCGGCTCATGAGGTCGGGCAGAATCACGACATCGAATCCGAGCCCCTTGGACTGGTGGATGGTCATGACGCGCACCGCGCCCAGCGCCGCGGTTTCGTGGATCTCGCGGCTGTCGACGAAGTCGAGAAACGCGTCGGGGTCGCGGTTGCCGCCGGCATCGAATGCGACGGCCGCCGCGGCGAGATCGGCGGCGCGGCGCCGGCCGTCGTCGTCGAGGGCGCCGGCGCGGTCGAGCGCGGCGCTCCAGCGGCGCACGAAGGCATGGAAGCCGCCGCGCCGGATCTCCCGCAGGAGACGGAGCGCCGCCGGGCCGTGGGCGGGGCCGCGGCCGTCGCGGTGCGTGCGCAACGGGCTCATGGCAACATGGCGGCGGGCGAAGGTGTCGCCCGGGTGGGCGGCGAGCATGACCAGCGAGAGGATCAGCTCGGCGACGGGGTTGTCCCGGATGCGGGCCTTGCCCTCGTGGACGACGGGCAGGCCGGGGCATTCCCGGCGCAGCAGGTCGACGAGCGCTTCGCCCTCGGCGTTGCTGCGGACGAGCAGGGCGGCGGAGAGTCCGCGTGCCACCGGGTTGACGGTGCGGAGGAGGTCGGCGGCGAGCCGAAAGCGGTCGTCCCGCGACGGTTTCGCGTTGCCGCCGGAGGCCTGAGGTTCGAGGAGTGCGGCATAGCCGGATTGCGCCGCGAGGTCCGGCCGGCAGGTATGGGTCTGCCAGACGTCCTGCCAGGCGCGGACCGTTTCGGGCGGCAGGCGGCGCGGGGGCAGGGCGTCGAAGACCGCGTTGACCGTATCGATGACCGGCCGGCAGGAGCGGTGCGAGGTGCTGAGCCGGTGCTCGCGGATACGCGGTGCGTACGCGCGGAGGATATCGCTGAAGAGTTCGGGGTTGCCGCCGCGCCAGCGGTAGATGGCCTGTTTCACGTCGCCGACGTAGAAGAAACTGCGGCGCCCGCTGTCGTCCTGGAGGAGCTCGGTCACCAGGTTGCGAAGCACGGCCCATTGCAGGTCGCTGGTATCCTGGAACTCGTCCAGCAGCCAGTGGTCGAGGGCGCAATCGAGGCGGTAATCGACATAAAGGCGGCCCTCCCCGGAGCCGAGCCGGCTGAGCGCGGCGCCGCCGCTGAACCGGTTGGCGGCGGTCAGCAGGTACTGGGCGTCGCGGAAGGTGAGGGCGCCCTCGCGCCGGATGGTGTCGTCATAAACGGCTTCGTAGGCGTCGAGGACGCGGTAGACGCCCCGGGTCTGGTGCAGGGCGTGGCGGAGCACGGTGCCCACAAGGTGGGTCAGGAGCGTTGTCAGGGCGCGGCATGCCTCGGCGCCGAGCGCGTAGCTCTTGCGGTTGTAGACGATTTCCGCCGCGCCTCCGAGAATCGCCTGCGCGTGTTCCTGGAACTGGAGCAGCAGCGTATTGCCGTCGACGGCGGGATCCCACTGGGCGCGTTCGTTGAAAGCGGCGGCAAAGGCGATCAGGCGCCGGGCCGTACGGAGCATGGGATCGGGCCAGTCGCGGGCGGCGAGGTGCGCGTCGAGCCGGGCGGCGGCCTCCTGCACGCGGGTCGCGCGAGTCAGCCACGGGGAGCCGTCGGGCCAGATACGTTCGGCATGGCCCCAGGCCCCGGGGTCGGGCAGCACCTGGTAGTGTTCGCGGTAGTGTTCGATGAAGCGGTGGAGGGTGTGCTCGAAGGTCTTGACTTCCGTGCCGAAGGTCGCCTGCTTGAAGGCTTCGAAGAATTGCCGCTGGGCGCGGCGGTCGAAACGGCGCGGGCTGAAGATGCGGTTGAGCGCCGCGTCCCGGATGCGGCGGGCATCGGGGCCGGCCTCGTCGCCGACCTGGAAATCGACGGGTATGCCGAGCTCGGCGGGAAAGGCGCGCAGCACGCCGACGATAAAGCTGTCCAGGGTGCCGATATGGAGGCGGTGCAGGTTGTCCAGGAAGCGCCGGAGCAGGCGGTGAAACGCGGCGGCATCGAGGTCCGCGCGGCCGATGCGCGCCGCGGTGCGCTGCGCGTGTTCCGGCGAGCCGGCCGCGTCGCAGAGGTGGTTCACGATATCGTCGAAGATTTCGCCGGCGGCCTTTCGCGAGAAGGTCAGGG
>JAFGIZ010000029.1 GCA_016929365.1 Lentisphaerota bacterium | reverse complement strand
GGTGTCAGGTGTCGGGTTTCAGGTTTCAGGTTTCAGGGCGCGGGGCGCGGTCAGGACATAGGTAACAGCGGAATGTCAGGACATGGGTAACACGCTGGGGGTTGGTTGTCCAGTGCGGGAGGGCCGAAGGTCCCCCGCGCTCCTCCTCCGGGCGGCTAGCCGCCCGGAGGAGGAGCGGCGCCGCTTTTTGTTCTCTGTGAATGGAATGAATCGCATGACGTGCAGGTCGATATGACCCAATCGCAAGTAATCAAACCAGACGTCCAGCCGATCCGCGACCGGCTGCAGTCCGACGACGAAGCCGGCCAGAGCGTGAGAGATATGGATTCCGATCTGGCTCAGTCGGATCAGGCCGTTTCGGAATACACGTCGCTCCACCCAGTCGGGTGGGTATGTGATCTCGACATGGGAGGGGTCGTAGGCCTGCGCAGGCAGTCAGTCGTTGCCCTGTGAACCCCACGCGAATGCCTTGCTTGCCTTCTGTACGCTCGATCTTCACACTAACCATATGGTGAGCCTCCTTTCTGAGTCGCGTCTGTGAGTCTTGGTCGACAAATAAACGCTATCAGAAGGAGCTCACCGACTCACTGATGAATCGTTCCGGCTAAGGCATTCCGCCTTGCATTCGGTAGCACTATACGGCATTGTATCGGCAAATGATCAACCGCACATACGGGTAATCGCTGATCGAGAAACGCTGGCAGGAGTGCTCCGTTGTGTGGCTATACGGCGTGCGACGTGTCGGAAAGACGTTTCTCTGCCGATCGCTTCCGGAGGTTGAGCACTTCGATTGCGAGCTGCCGCGTCCTGGCAACGGGATCCTCAACGCTCGCCGCGTTCTCGAAGTTCCGCGATACGCTGACGGGACGGAAGCGGAACATCTGGCTCACGCCCATGACGCTCGCCGATATGAGGGACTTCAGCACGCCCGACCTGAAGCACCGGCTCCTTCACGGCGGACTGCCGCCGTTCTTCCTAAGCAAGCGTTTACCCGAGAGGGACTTCCAGGAATGGATGGATGATTACTGGTCGAAAGACATTCAGGAACTGTTTCGCCTGGAAAGCAGGCGCTCATTCCAGCGCTTTGTCGAACTCATACTCGCCCAGAGCGGGGGGATGTTCGAGGCGTCGTCTCTGGCGACCCCTTGCACAGACGGATCATGTAATGGCGTGACAAGCGAGGTCACGAGGTGGACTTCGTGGCGACCAGCGAACGCCAGGCGCCGACGGCGATCGAGTGCAAGTGGAGAACCGATCGATTCGATCCCGCCGGCATGAAAGCGTTCCGGCGCCAGTACACCGAGGGGAAGAACCTGGTCGTAGCACAAGACGTGGACCGGGCGTACACGCGAACCTACGGCGATGTCTCCGTGCGCTTTGTGGGCCTGCGCGACCTGCTCAGCCATCTCTGATCTGTGAGCGGCTTCATATGGAACACGACCTCTCGTCGTGACCTGCGGGAGACCGGGGAGAAGGGCCTGCGTGAGATCGGCGCAGTGTTGGGCGTCAAGTCGCCGGCGGTGAGGCTGGCGATACGGCGGGTAAAGGAGCGGATGACCAAAGACCGACGCTTCCGAAAACGCATCGAAACGGCAAAGGAAGAGGCCGTTAAAGGATCAAAGCCCTGACCCCGATTCCGCGTGCTCCATGAGGTCGGTTTCCCGGATACGGCCGGTGCGCCGGTGAATCCGCAGCGTCTTGATCTCGAATCCGTTCAGCCGCACCGTAAGGCGCCGGCCAAGCGAGGGCAGGCGCAGGATCGTCCGCCGCGGCCGGCCCGTCGGCTCGAACAGGCGCACGATCCAGTCGTCGTTCGATTCGGCCGGCTTCAGGGCGGTCATCTGGACCACGTCGTCGTCGAGCAGGACGGGGGGTCTCGGTTTCCGCCCTCCGCCGGGAGGCGAGCAAGGCAGGACAAACGGCTGCTCGTTGCGGGCCAGCGCCTCCCGGTCCACGCGCTCGAGGCGTGTGCGCGCCGCGCCGGCATTGAACCAGAAGCGAAAGCTCCGCAAGCCCTGGTCCGACCGCGGCAGGTAACGGCCCGGCGGCAGGCGCACTCCCTCCGCGTCAGGATGCGCGGCATAGGCCGGGGAACGTAGAAGCGATACACGGAGCGTTCCGTCCGCGAAATCCGAACCGTAGCTGCCGGCGTTGATGCAGGTCAGTGCCGTTCCGCGCGACCCGGCGACCACGGCCGTCCATTTCTGCGCCACGGCTTCGGTCCCGTTGTGCGGGAGCGCTTGCACGCCGTATGCCGTCTGACCCAGATACCGCGCGCTGGACAGGGCCGTGGGCACCCGCCATTTCAACAGCCGGTCCTTTTCCTGCCAATAAACGTCCAGCTGCAGCTCGATTTCCGTGCCCCGCCGCGGCAGCATGTAGAGCTGCCGGACGGCCGAGCGGCCGTACGCCAGAACAGCCTCGACCACGCTGCGGACCGGACCGTCCTCAATGACGCGCACGGAGGGGACCGCGCGAGCCTTGAGACCGGAGAAACGGGCTCCCGCCTCGCGTGACATCAACCGGAACCGGCCGGCCGTGTCGCGAAACGCCGTGCGTTGCATGCCCCATGGATCGGCGTCATCGCGCATGACCAGGAGTTCAAACGAGCGGCGCCGCAACACGTCGGCGCCCCGCACGCGATAGCGGTCCATCAGTCCGGTCCGGGTGTTGATCACGACCTCCAGGTCGCGGGTCCGGAAGGCGATCCGCCCGGACCGCGCGCGCAGCACGGGTTGAGGCTTCGACGGCTGTTTCTTCAGCCGGGCATCAAACCGGTTCATGCCCGGCTGCAACGCCGCCGCAAACACAACACGCTTGCGCCATTCCACGAACACGGTGCTGGCTTCCTTCTCGACCTGAGACGGCAGCCGGCGTTGCCCGTCGAAAACAGCGACCGTGTGAAAACCGCCCCCCAAATTCTGATCCGGGAGCTGGAATTCGCAGATCACGATCTGCCGCACGGGATAGGGATGCGGGTTGTACGCGAGGATCGGGATCTCGCCGCCGCGCGCCTTGCGTTGGCCGGAGGCAAGCGCGAAAAAGGCGCGGGCCTTGACCCGCGAGGCGATTTCCAGGCCGTGTCCGGCCTGGCGCAGCGCGGCTTCTTCAACCTGACGGATGGACGAGCCGGGCAGGATGTCGTGAAACTCCGTCATCAGCAGATCGCATACGGCGTTACGCAGGTCCTGCCGCGGATACGGCAGCAGCCCCGCCAGCGCGGCGGCGGCGGCCATTTTTTCCGCCACAAAGACTTCGTTTTCGAGCAGGCGGTGCTGCTGCTTGATCCGCACCTGTGACGTGTAACAGCCGACGGCCCACGGGTTGAGGTCGTCGGCATGCCGCGGCAGCGGGCCCTCCGCACGCCGGAGGTCGCGGAAATACCCCTCGGGGGTGGAATGCCGGATGCGGCCGCTCCCGTCGCGGGCGATCAGGCGGTTGACGTCGCGCAAGTCCTTGCGCGACGGACCGCCGCCGTGGTTGCCGACGCCCCACAAGACGGCGAGCACCGGCCGGTCCCGGTGCAATGCGATCCGCTCACCGATCACCTCCGCCGCCCGTCCCAGCGGCGTGTTGTACCAGCCGCAAAAGCGGCCGGCCGCGATCTCCGACCCGTCAAATCCGACCCACGTAAAATCCTCGGCCGGAAGTTTCCGTACGTGCGGCTGGGGGCGCCCGAACAGATAGGCGCCATAGCCGGACTTGGCCAGGATCTGGACCAGGCCGCGGGAGTGGCCGAACGGATCGAAGTTGATGGCAACTTCCGGTTCCGCACCGAAATGCTCCTTGAAGAACGCGCGCCCCAGCAGGATCTGGCGCACGAGGGACTCGCCGCTCGGCATGTTGCAGTCGGGCTGCAGATACCAGCCCCCCATGATGTGCCAGCGTCCCGCCCGGACGAGCCTCCGGATGCGGGCAAACAGCGCGGGATCGTACCGGCGGACCCATTCATAGAGGATGGCCTCGTTGTGGTTGAATATAAAGGCGTCGTCCGCCTCGCACAATTCGGCGGCCGTGCGAAAGGTCGCCAGCGTTGCGGCGGCGCCTTCTTCCCACTCCCACAGCCAGACGGGGTCCAGGTGGGCGTTGCAGATCAGGTGGACTGTTTGCGGGCACGTCATGGTACAGGATCAGACCCGGCGGGTTCCAGCGCGGGGCCTCGCGTACTCTGCCCCCCGCCCGCGCCGGCGTCAAGCCCCGCGGCAGCGCGGCGCGCTGGAGGGCGAGTGGCGCGATGCCGCCGGTCTTTTTGCGTGTGGCCGGGCGCCGGGGTCGCGTATAGTGCAAGCATGGGAGGCACGACACCGGATCATCTGCGGCTCCTCGCGGAGGTGGGCGAAGACCTGGCCCACCTGGCGGGCAGTCCGAACGTGCACGGCTTTCTCGAAGAGACCGTCCGCAAGCTGGCCGACCATCTCGACACGGCCGTATGCTCGATCTACCTGTACGACGAGACCACCGCCGAGCTTGTGCTCGAGGCTACGGTCGGCCTGTCGCCCGAGAGCGTGGGCCGCATCCGGCTCGGCCTCAACGAGGGCCTGGTCGGAAAGGCCATGGCCGAACTGCGGCATATCGCCGTTGTCGAGGCCAGCAAGCACCCCGACTACCGGTATTTTCCCGAGGCGGGAGAAGAGCCGTTTGACTGCTTTCTCGCGGCGCCCATCCTGAGAGGCCTCGAGCGCATCGGCGTACTGGTTGTCCAACGCGCCGCGCCGCACCGGTTCACGGACGAAGAAGTCGGCGTGGTCCGCGCCCTGGCGTCTCAGCTGGCCGGCGCGGTCGGCCACGCGAAAGTCATGCTCGAACTGCAGCAGACGCGCGCCGCGCCGGAGCCCCCGTCGGCGCTGCCCCCCGTGATCGAGGGCAACGGGGTCAGTTCAGGCTGCGCCGTGGGGCACGCCTGCGTGCTGCGCCGCGGCGTCAGCCTGGCCCAGGTCGCCGCCGCCGCGGGCGGGAACGACCCGGCGGCCGTGTTGCGGGCCTTTGACGGGGCGGCGGAAGAGCTGGCGGACATGCAGGCGCACCTCAGCCAACGCCTGCCGGAAGCCGCCGCGCTCGTTTTCGAGGCGCACGTCATGATGCTGCAGGACCATGACTTTCGCGACCGGGTGCTTGGCCTGATGCGCGAGGGCCGTTCCGACGCCGCGGCGGTGGCCGAAACGGCGTTGCAGTACATGCGCGTGTTCGAGGCCAGCGAGCACGACTACATGAAGGAAAAGGCCCGGGACATCGAGGATCTGGCCCTGCGCATCATCGAGCGCCTCCAGGCCGGCAAGCGGCCGGCCGAGGACGCCGTAACCGAACGCGTGGTCGTGGCCCGCGAGCTGCTGCCCTCCGACATGCTCCGGCTCGCCCTCGGCCGGGTCAGCGGCATCGTCCTGACCGGCGGCGGCGCCTCGTCGCACGTGTCCATCCTGGCCCGTTCGCTGCAGATCCCGACCGTGATTGCCGACGCGCCCGAGCTGCTGCACCTTCGCGACAACACGCTCGTGGCCCTCGACGGCGACAGCGGGCGGGTGTACGCGGCCCCGTCCGAGGCCGTGACGGCGCGCTTTGCCGAACGGCTGCGCGCGGAACTGGCCGTCGAAGAAGCGGCCGACACAATGCTGCCCGAGACGCGCACGCGCGACGGTGTGCGGGTGCGGCTGATGGCCAACATCAACCTCCTGGGCGAGCTCGACCTGGCGGTGCGTCTGAAAGCCGAAGGCGTCGGGCTGTACCGCACCGAGTTTCCCTTCCTGGTGCGCGACGCCTTTCCGACCCGCGAGGAACAGGAGCAGATTTACCGCCGGCTGTTCGGGGCGATGGAAGGCAAGGAGATTACCGTGCGCACGCTGGATGCGGGCGGCGACAAGCTCCTGGCCTATTTCGACTCGGCCGGCGAGGCGAATCCCGAACTGGGGCTCCGGTCGACCCGTTTTACGCTGGCGCATCCCGAGATCTTCGACGATCAGCTCGCGGCCCTCCTGCGGGCCTGGGACGGGACGTCGCCGCTGCGGATCATGTTCCCGATGATCGCCTCGCCCGACGAATTCTGCGCCGCACGCGACCGCCTTCTGGCCTGCATGGAACGCGAGCGCGTGGACGCCGGCGGCCTGCTCTCGGTCGGCATGATGCTGGAGCTGCCCGCGGTCGCGGAGATGATGGACGCGTTCTGCGAGCTGGCGGACTTTTTTTCCATCGGCACCAACGACTTCGTGCAGTACATGCTGGCGGCCGACCGGGCCAACGCGCGGGTGGCAGCCTACTACTGCCCGCATCACCCGGCCGTTCTGCGCGCCCTGCATCGCGTGGTCTCCGCCGCCGTCGCCGCCGGGCGGGATATCGCGGTCTGCGGCGAAATGGCGCACGATCCGCGCTACGTGCGGTTTTTCACCGGTATCGGCGTCCGCAAGTTGAGCGTCGACCCCCACTGGCTGCCGGCCGTCCAGCGCACGATTGCCGCGCAATCCGCCGCCGAGACGGCTGCCTACGCGCAGGCCCTCCTCGACGCCCGGTCGGTCAAGGCCGTCGAGGCGCTACTGTAAGCGCGGGCCCGGAAAAAATGTTTTTCGTGACAAAACCATGACAGGCCGGACGCAGACTGCGCACGACGAATGGAAATGAAAGGAAAATCCGCCATGCGCGTCCTGTTGTTGTACCCGGAGTTTCCGGACACGTTCTGGAGTTTCAAACATGCGCTGACCTTCGTGGGCAAGCAGGCCTCGCTGCCGCCGCTCGGCTTGCTGACCGTCGCCTCGATGCTGCCGCCCGAATGGGAAAAACGCCTCGTCGATATCAATGTACGCGGCCTCCGCGATCAGGATCTCGCCTGGGCCGATTGCGCCCTGATCAGCGCCATGACCGTCCAGCGCGAGGCCGCGCGCCGGCTCATCGCGCGCTGCAAGGCCGCCGGGCTGCGCGTCGTGGCCGGGGGGCCGCTGTTCGAGAGCGAACACGAGCAGTTCCCGCAGGTCGACCATTTCGTGCTCAACGAGGCGGAGCTGACCCTGCCCGCTTTTCTCAAGGACCTGGCGCAGGACCGGGCCGGGCCGATCTACCGCGCCGACGGCTTCCCGGAACTCGCGCATACGCCCCGGCCCATGTGGGAACTGCTGGACATCAAGCGCTACGGCAACATGGCGATACAGTTCTCGCGGGGCTGTCCCTTCAACTGCGATTTCTGCAACGTGACCGCCCTCTTCGGTCACCGCTCGCGCACCAAGTCGTCGCCACAGGTCATCGCCGAGCTCGACAGCCTGTACGCCCTGGGCTGGCGCGGCGATGTGTTCTTCGTGGACGACAACTTCATCGGCAAGAAAGCCTTCCTAAAGGAAGATCTTCTGCCCGCGTTGATCGCATGGCGAAAAGACAAGCGCGGGAACACGTTTTTCACGGAGGCCTCGATCAACCTGGCGGACGACGACGTCCTGATGGAGCTGCTGGTCGAAGCCGGGTTCAACCGGGTTTTCATCGGCATCGAGACGCCCGACGAGGCCTGCCTGGCCGAGTGCAGCAAGGCGCAGAACCGGAACCGCGATCTCGTCGGCGACGTGAAGCGCATCCAGCGCGCGGGCATCCAGGTGCAGGCGGGATTCATTGTGGGATTCGACCACGACGGCCCGTCCATCTTCCAGAGGCAGATCGACTTCATCCAGAAAAGCGGCATCGTCACGGCCATGGTCGGCCTGCTGCAGGCGCCCCCGGGCACCCGGCTTTTCGAGCGCATGAAGCAGGCCGGCCGTCTGCGCGGCGATTCGAGCGGGGACAACGTGGACGGGACGACCAACATCGTGCCTGCCATGGGGTTCGAGGCGCTCGCGAAGGGGTACCGGCGAATCCTGGAACACATTTACTCCCCGGGGCATTACTACGAACGGGTCCGGACGTTTCTGCGCGAATACAATCCTCCCCGCCTGCGCGGGCACCTGCAGTTTTCGCACATCCTCGCGCTGTTCCGCTCGGTCTACCGCCTGGGCATCATCGGACGGGAGCGGCGTTATTATTGGAAGCTTCTGTTCTGGACGCAGCTCCGGCGGCCGCGGTTGTTTCCCGAGGCCGTGATCCTCAGCATTTACGGCTACCATTTCCGCAAGGTCTGCGAACAACACGTGCTCACCGAACGCTGAAACGGGGCTTTCCGGGCTGACGGGGCCGGCGTGCTGCCGGGCAGCGCGCGCGGGCGGCGAAATGCGGGTGGCGAACGGCGCGCCTTTCTGGCATGCTGCTGGCCGGGATGTCGGCCATGCAGCGTCACCACTTGAGCCTGAGCCTGACGAACGTCATCGTTCTCGTGGCGGTCGGCGTGCTGCTTCCGGTCATGCTGTCGACCGCCGTCGGCATCGTGGCGGTGGTGCTGGCGCGCGGCGCGGGCGGTATCGTAACCGGGGTGCTGGTGATCTCGTTCACGGCGGCGGCGGCCGGGAGCGCCTTGATCGCCGTGGTCCTGACCGGCAAGAAGGCCAGCCTGGCGCGCCGGCAGGCGGATTTCCTGGCCAACATGTCCCACGAGTTCCGCACCCCCCTGAGCGCCATCCGGCTCTACACGCAGACACTGCAATCGGGCAGACTGGCGGACAACCCGGAGGAAACGGCGCGCTGCCTGGCCACCATCCTGCGCGAGACGGAATGGCTGGACGTCATGCTGGACAAGGTCCTGACCTGGCGGGCCTCGTCGCGGGACAGCATGCCGCTCAAGCTGGAGACCCGGACGGTCACCCGCGCCGTGGCCGACGCGGCCGAACGCTTCCGGTCCATGGTGGCGCCCGGCGACGTGGATTTCGCGTCTCGCGTGGACAGCCGGCTGGCGGTGCGCCACGACCCCGCGGCCTTGAACGCCGTGGTCCTGAATCTGCTGACGAATGCCTACAAGTACGGCGGACCCGGCAAGCGTATCCGTCTGCGCACCCGCGATGAGAACGACCGGGTGGTCATCGAGGTGCAGGACAACGGCATCGGGCTGTCGCAGGCGGAACAGAAGCGCGTGTTTCAGCCGTTCTACCGGGCCCCGCGGCACGAGCAGGGCGAGACGAGCGGGGCCGGGCTGGGGCTGGCCATCGCACGGCACCTCGTGCACCGGCACCGGGGCGCCATCACGGTGAACAGTGTTCCGGGCCGGGGGTCGATTTTTACGATCCGCCTGCCGTCCGCCAACGAGGCGTTATGAGCGCCTCCGCTTCCAGCCGGCACGAGAGTTCCCCGCCGGGCCGGCCTGCGGACGGCACGCCGGACAGGATCCTGATCATCGAAGACGACCGGTCGTTGCGGGAAGGGCTAGCGATGAACCTGCGGATGGAAGGCTTCGAGGCCGTCAGCGCCGCGGATTGCGAGACAGGCCTGCGCCTGGCTTTTGACGGCCGGCCCGACCTGATCGTCCTCGACCTCATGCTGCCCGGCGGGAGCGGACTGGACATCCTGGAAGCCCTGCGCGCCCGGGGCGAGACCGTGCAGGTATTGATTCTCTCCGCCCGGGGCACAACCCCGGACAAGGTCGAAGGATTGAACACGGGGGCCGACGACTACATGACCAAGCCGTTCGATCTGCCCGAGCTCATCGCCCGCATACGGGCCATGCTGCGCCGGCAGCACACCGATACGCAGGCCCTGCCGGAGCTGGTTTTCGGAGACATTGCCATCGACCGCGCGGCCCGCAGCGTGAAGGTCCGCGGCCGGGAAATCCACCTGTCCGCCAGGGAATTCGACCTCCTCGCGCTCCTGGCGGCTTCGCCGGGGCAGGTGTTCACCCGCGAAACGATTCTGGAACGCGTCTGGGGATGGGACTACGAAGGCACGGCACGCACCGTCGACAATTTCGTGGCCGGCCTGCGCAAGAAACTGGGCGGCGGGCGGCGGCGGGCCGCCTACATCCTGACCGTGCCGCGCGTGGGCTACCGGTTCGAGGCGGAGGCGTAGGCGGATCAGCCGAACACCGCGTCGATGATCTCCCGCGTCAGCGCCGTCCAGCGCCGCGCCCGGCCGGGATCGCCTTCCACCGTCTCAACGTCCTTGAGGGTAATGTCCACGTGGCAGCCGTTGGCGCGGCAGGCGTCCAGATCGGGGCGCAGGATGCCGCGGATGCGGTCGGGATCAAAGCCGTAACTGACCATGTCCGCGGGGCTGGGGCGGTAGCTCAGCACGTAGTCGCCGCCGATCTGTTCGGCGCAGCGCGCGGCATCGGCAAAGGGCGACACGGCGATACGGCGCAGGTTGGGGATGCCGCGGAGCATGTCGATCTTGTGCGTCAGGTCCTCGCAGCACCCGTAG
>JAFGIZ010000028.1 GCA_016929365.1 Lentisphaerota bacterium | reverse complement strand
GCGCAGCCCACCGGCGCCACGCCGATGGTGCGTTCCCGGATGCCGAGCTCGTCGACGACCTCGGCAATCAGCTTGTGCACGATGCCGTGGCCGCACCCCGGGCAGTAGTGGGTCTGTGCCGGGGTGAGCGAGGCGGGGCGGCGGTATAGCGTACTCGGTTTCAGGGTTCGGGTTCCAGGTTTCGGGTTTGGGTTTGTGCAAAAAGACCCCGGACATGCTTCAGGATATCGCTTTCGGTCGGCACTTCGCCGCCGAGGCGGCCCTCGAATGCCACCGGAACCCTTTCGGCCACGGCCAGCCGGACGTCTTCCAGCATCTGGCCGGCGCTCATTTCCACGACGAGGATGGCCCGCACGCGCCCCGCCAGCGCCTTGAGCCGGTCGTACGGGAAGGGCCACAGGGAAACGGGCCGGAAGAGCCCGAGTTTGAGGCCGTCCGCGCGGCCGCGGTTGATGACGCCCTTGGCGATCCGGGCGCAGGTGCCGTACGCGACGAGCAGGATATCCGCGTCGTCGACGCATCGTTCTTCGAAACGCACTTCGCGGGACGCTATCTCGCGGTACGTTTCCTGGAGTTCCAGGTTCAACTGTTCGAGACGGCCTTCCTGGAGGTAAAGCGAACGGATCGAGTTGGGGGCGCGGCCGGCGGCGCCGGTCAGGGCCCAGGGCTTCGGCGGGACGGCGGGCGGCGGGGCGGCACGGAGGACCAGCGGCTCCATCATCTGTCCGAGCCGGCCGTCGGCCAGCAGCATGACCGGGGTGCGGTAGCGGTCGGCCAGCTCGAACGCCAGCACGGTCAGGTCGTGCATCTCCTGGACGGAGTCGGGCGCGAGCACGATCTGGTGGTAGTCGCCGTGGCCGCCGCCCTTGACGGCCTGGAAGTAATCGGCCTGGGACGGCGCGATATTGCCGAGCCCGGGGCCGCCGCGCTGGATATTGACGATGACCGCGGGCAGCTTACAGCCGGCCAGGTAGGATATACCTTCCTGCTTGAGGCTGATCCCCGGCGACGATGAGGTAGTCATGGCGCGCTTCCCGGCCGCGGCGGAGCCGAAGACCATACTGACGGCGGCCAGTTCGCTCTCGGCCTGGATGAAGACGCGGCCGCGGGCGAGCATGTGCGCGGCCATGTAGGCGGTCAGCTCATTCTGGGGGGTGATCGGGTAGCCGTAGTAGCAATCGCACCCGGCCCGGATGGCGCCTTCGCCGACGGCATCGTTTCCGGTCATCAACACCCGCTCGGCCATCAGGACTCCTTTTTCGCGGGGGTGTCCGTTACGGATGCGTCGGCCTTCTCGATCTCGATCGCCGCGTCCGGGCAGATTGCCGTACAGCGGCGGCAGGCCGTGCAGGCGCCCGGGTTCCGGGCTTCCGGGTAATGTTGTCCGCGGGCGTTCAATTGCTTCGTCATGCGCAGGACGCCCCGGACGCACGCGGACACACATAAAGCGCAGCCCTTGCAGCGTTCCTTGTCTATGTACAGTCGGAAGGGCATGCGGACGGCTTCAGGTTTCAGGTCTGTGGTTTACCCTTACTGATTTGGACAACACACCGTATAGCTTAGGATTGTCCCGGGACGCATCCAATGATAAAATAAGGGCCTGATGAAAAGAAGAACGTTCCTGAAGGGTATGGGGATCGCGGCGGCGGGCACGCTGATGCCGCGCCGGCTGTGGGCGGAGGGGCGCACGGCCGAGGTGGTCGTAACACACGGCGGGGATGCGGCGGCGATGCTGGCCGCCGGAATAGCGCGTTTCGGGGGTTGGACGGCGTTGGTGCAGGCCGGCCGGAAGGCGACGATCAAGCCGAATGCCGCCTGGGCGAGCCGTCCGGAGCAGGGCGGCAATACGTCGCCGGACGTGGTCCGGGCGTGTGTACGCGCCTGCCGGCAGGCCGGGGCGTCCGAGGTCGTGCTGCCGGAGCACCCCTGTTCGGCCCCGGACCGGTCGTTCACGATGAGCGGCATCCGGGAAGCGGCCGAGGATGCCGGGGGGCGCCTGTACAGTCCGACGAACGCGGATTACCGCCGTGTCACGCTGCCGGACGCCGTGACGCTGAAGGAAGCCGAGGTGGTGACGGACGTACTGGAGACAGGATGCCTGATCGATCTGCCGGTGGCGAAGAATCACAGCGGCGCGACGCTCACACTGGCGATGAAGAACTGGATGGGGTCGGTCAAGGACCGCGGTTTCTGGCACCGCGCGGGTCTGCACCAGTGCATCGCCGACTTTACGACGTTCGTCAAGCCCACGCTGGTCATTATTGACGCCACGCGCATCATGCTCAAGGGGGGACCGCGCGGACCGGGCGAGCTGGCGTATCCAGGCGAATTGATTTTCAGCCGGGACCCGGTGGCGGCGGACGCGTACGCCGCGACCCTGTTTGACAAGGACCCGATGGAGATTCCCTATCTCGAAAAGGCGCATGCGATGGGGGCGGGCTGCGCCGATCTGAACCGGATTACGGTGACGCGTGTCGCATGCGGTTAGCGGTTCGGATACTTATCCTGGCGGCGGCGGTCCTGGCCGGGACCGGATTGTTTTCGGACCGTGTGATCGTGCTGGTTCCGGCGTTGAGTCCGTTTCTGGCGGCGGGCGGCGCGGCGGCCCGCCGGGCGGCGGGTCCGCTCCTGTTCCTGGCGCTCCCCCTGCTCGCGGCGGCGGCGTGGCGGGGCCGCTGGTTTTGCCGGAACGCCTGTCCCATGGGCCTGCTGTCGGAGCTGGCGGGGCGGGCCGGGCGGCGGGACCGCGCGCGCTTCCGTCACTGGCCGCGGCTCGGCCCCTGGCTGCTGGTCCTGGCCCTGGGCGGGGCCGCAGCCGGTTATCCGCTTCTCCTGGGGCTGGACCCGCTTTCCGTGTTCCAGGGAGGCCTGAGCGCGTTCCGGCGGCCGTGGCTGTGGGTTAACCTCCTGCCGGCGGCGGGTTTGGCGGCAGTCCTGCTGTTGAGCGTCTGGCGGCCCAATGCGTGGTGTTTGCGGCTTTGTCCGCTGGGCGCGTTGCAGGACCTGGTACGCCGGGGTACGCGGAGCCTTTACGGAGATTCCGGCTCGCGGG
>JAFGIZ010000027.1 GCA_016929365.1 Lentisphaerota bacterium | reverse complement strand
TCGCCGATCTACCCGTCGCCGATGCACGACTTCGGGTACGACATCTCGGATTACACCGCGATCCATCCGCTGTTCGGGACCCTTGACGATTTCGACCGGCTGCTCGCGGACATGCACGCGCGGGGGCTGAAGCTGATTCTGGATCTGGTGCCGTGCCACACGTCGGACGCGCATCCCTGGTTTGTCCAGAGCCGGTCAGGCCGGGAGAATCCGCGGCGCGACTGGTACGTGTGGGCCGATCCCGCGGCGGACGGCGGGCCGCCCAACAACTGGCTGAGCGCGTTCGGCGGGCCGGCCTGGACGCTGGACGCGCGGACGGGCCAGTACTACCTGCACACGTTCCTGCCGCAGCAGCCGGATTTGAACTACCACAACCCGGACGTGGTCGGGGCCATGGAGAACGTGATGCGGTTCTGGCTCGACCGCGGGGTGGACGGGTTCCGCGTGGACGTCATGAACCGGATGGTCAAGGATCCGCTGTTGCGCGACGAGCCGCCGAACCCGGCCTTCGAGACGCTGCCCCCGCGCCTGCGGACGCCGTTCTACGCCATCGACCACATTCACACCTGTCACCGGCCGGAAACCCACGCGTTGGTCCGGCGTTTCCGGCGGGTCCTGGACGCCTACCCGGAGCGGGTCATGATCGGCGAAACGCACGGGACGTTCGCGGAGCTCGCGGCGTACTACGGCGCGGACAACGACGCGTGCCAGCTTCCGTTCAACTTCCACCTGCTGCTGGCCAGTCCGTGGCGGGCCGACGTGATTCGCCCCCTGGTGGAGGCGTACGAGGCCGGCCTGCCGGCGGGCGCGTGGCCGAACTACGTGCTGGGCAATCACGACCAGCACCGCCTGGCGACGCGCGTCGGCCCGGCGCAGGCGCGCGTGGCGCAGATGCTGCTGTTGACGCTGCGCGGCACGCCGACCTGTTATTACGGCGACGAGCTGGGCATGGAAAACGTCGCGATTCCCGAGGACAAGGTTTGCGATCCGGCGGCGCTGCGCATGCCGGAGCGGGCCGGGCAGGTGGGCCGCGATCCGGGGCGGACCCCCATGCAATGGAACGCCGAACCGAACGCGGGGTTCTGTGCGGCCCATGTCGAACCCTGGCTGCCCGTGGAAGACGGCCATGCGGCGCGGAACGTGGCCGCCGAAAGTGCGGATCCGAGATCCATGCTGCACCTGTTCCGCGCATTGACGGCCTTGCGGCGCGCCGAGCCGGCGCTGCACGGGGGCCTGTATGCGACCGTGCCGGTCGCGGCGGAAAACGTGTACGCCTACCGGCGCACGGCGGCCGGCCGCACCGGGTTCCTGGTCGTGCTCAACTTCGGCGGCGAACGGCGCACGCTGGACCTGGGGCACGCGGCCGCCGGTGCTGCGGTGGCCGTCGCGACGGGCCTGCGGCGCCGGGGCGCGGTTGCCCTGGACACGCTGGCGTTGGAGGGGCATGAAGGATTGCTCCTGCGCATCGACGTGGACCGCGCCGCCGCGCGGGAGGCGAACGGGGGCGCAACAGCCAATGGCTAAGGCGTTGGAACGAATTGGAATGGCATGGTGCTTCGAAAACGAACTGGAGATGCCTCGACTTCGCCCGGCATGACAGAAAACCTTAGGAAAGTGTCATCCCGAGCGTAGTCGAGACTCCTATCAGCTGAGCGCGCACGAAACGGGGTAAGTCCAGAAACATCAGGGTTGCGCTTTCTGAGAAGATTATATAATAATGAGAATTTAAGAGGAAGGGGCAGGTTATGAACAGGCAGGCGATACCCGCGAAGCTCTCGGTTGAGCTGGGCAGCCGGTTGGTGGAGGACATCCGGCGGCGGAAGCTCGAGCCGGGCGCGCGATACTATACGACGGCCGAGGTGAGCCGGCGTTTCAAGGTGTCTCTGCAGACGGCGGCGTCGGCGATGGCGCGGCTGGCGGAGCGCGATATCCTGGTGCGGCTGCGCAAGCGGGGAACCTTTATCGGGCCGGCGCCGGCGGTGCCGGAGGATGCCTCGGCGGCCGCGCCGCGGCCGCAGATCATTCTGCTCATGCGGCCGGTGGCGCCGGGGGGCTACATACCTAGTTTTGTCGGTCTGCCTATTTTCCTGAACCGTGCCATGCCGGACGCCGTGGTGCACACCTACGTGGTGGAGAAGGGGGAGGACGTGGACGTGCTCAAGCAGGCGGTGACGCTTCTGCCTTTCGGGGCGCCGTTGATCGGCGTGGTCACGGGCGACCGCGAGCGGCCGTTGTACGAAACGTTGCATGCCCTGCAGGTGCCCGCCGTCGTGTGCGGCACGCTCGAGCCGGGCGTGCCGGATCTGCCGACGGTCGGCCTGGATTACGAGGAAGCCGGGCAGACGCTGGCGCGCTGCCTGATCCGGCGGGGGCACAAGCGCATCGTGCTGCAGCTCGCGGGCGCTTCCGAACGGGATCACGTTTTCGCGGATTCCATTGCGGCCTCGTTCACGGAGGCGGGACTGCCGGCCACGGCGCTGCGGGTGCGCACGTACGGAAACGACGCCCCCGTGGCGGCGGCGGCGCTGACACAGATGTTCCGCGAAAAGAACCGTCCGACGGCGGTCATCTCGCGGGGCCCGACGCTGGCGCAGATCGCGCACGGCGCGGCGGAAGCGGCCGGGCTGCGCGTGGGCCGGAACGTGGATATTGCCTGGGCGGACGAATCGTGGCAGGTGGAAACACAGCCGTACTACATTTACATCGAGCCGCTGATCACGGGGGACGAGCTGGCCCGGCGCATCGTGGGGATGCTGGAGGACCAGCGCGCGGGGCGGCGCTTGAGGAGGCGGCATTTCAAGGTGCCGACGCGATTGCACGAGCCGGAGCGGTAGGCCTTTCCGGGACTCGCGAAGACCAGGAACGAAGGGAGCGATCATGGCC
>JAFGIZ010000321.1 GCA_016929365.1 Lentisphaerota bacterium | reverse complement strand
GCGGGAAGCAATGCTATCGCGTAAGCGGCAACCATGCGGGCACCCTACCGCGAACACGGCCCGGAAGCAACGCGCCGACGGCGGCCGTACCACTCCGGTCAGGGCCGGAGCAGCGCGAAACCGGTCTCGGGATCCGGGCGGCGGGCGGCGGCCGTGCCGGTCAGTTCATACAACACGATTTCCAGGACGTGCCAGGTGCGGACCCCCCGCCGGATGCAGCCGGCCACCGCCCGGCCCTCCCGCCCGCAGACGGCATGCATATGCAATACGGGGTTGCCGTTCTCGCCCGGAAACAACGTGCCGACGCCGGCCAGTTCGTGCGCGTGCTCCAGGATATGCTCCATGGGCTCGACCGGCTGCGCACGGTCTTCCCGGGGCCCCACCACGAGTCGGCTGCCCGCGTCGGCCCCGCCGACGGCCAGGAGACTCGCGGCGCGGATGCCGTGCTCCCGGGCAAAGGACTCGACGGTCTCGTGCAGCACCTCGCCGTCCTCCAGCCGGATCACGAAAACACGGCCCTGTTTTGCTTCCGAGTATTGCATGACTCCGTGCTTGCCCGGGCGTAGTTCGAGGCGGAGCCTGCATGTCCGGCTCCGTCCCGCCTGCGGCGGTACTACGCCGGGACAGGCTTCGTCCCCGGCTCCGCCTCGGACGAAGCCTGGTGGAGCGGAGGAGATTCGAACTCCCGACCCCCGCGTTGCGAACGCGATGCTCTACCGACTGAGCTACCGCCCCATCCATGTCGATCCGACTGTCAGGCGGCTGGTAAGGTACGCGCTACGGAGCCCCGGTTCAAGCGTCGAATTGCCGCTACCCGCCCTGCGGCTGCGCGTGCCGCAGCAGCGTCACCTCCAGGGCGGGATAGGTGCGCACCGACCGGTACACCTCGTACCGTTCCGCGGCCATGTTGCCGCGGTTCAGAATGATGTAATCCCAGACCGGCTTCGTCGCCGCGGCGCCGGGCGCCACCCGCAGCCAGCCGTAATCGAACCGCTCGCGATAGTACAGCAGGCAGGCGTTCAGGTACGGCGGGTACCCCACCGAGACGTCGGTATCGCCCGCCTCGCGTTCCATCGCGATCGTATGCAGCGCGCCGGGCACCACCGCGTTGTCCGGCCATTCCCAGAACGTATGCAGGTCCAGCCGGTCCAGCGCGTTCAGGTTCAGAACCACGGCCAGCCCGCCGGCAAGCACCCCCGCCATGACCGGTCCCGCCCGGTCCGCGGCGGCGAAAAGCGCCGGAGGGAAAAAACACAGCAGCAAAACCCACGTGCGGTTCCACGGCAGCCGCGCCCCGAAAAAGGTCAGTCCCAGAAACAGCGGCGGCAGGGCGAACAGCAGCGTGGCCGCCAGCAGTCCCTGCGCCGCGCCGCCGCGCCGGCGGCCTGCCGCCAGCAGGACGAGCACCGCCGCGAGGCAGACCAGCGGGGCGAGCCAGGCCCAGGGCGCCTGTGCGGCGGCGGCATACACGAAATCGGAGAGCCGGCCCGGGTCCCAGGGATGAAAGAAGACGCCCGACCCGAAATCGGGGTACCCGTCCGCATCCACCCGGCCCTGCGGCAGATACAGCAGGATGCGGCCCAGCGAGGCTACACTTTCCGCGACCGATACGGTGCCGAAGTAGAAGGTGGAGCGCGTCACCTGGGCCGCGGCATGCCGGTACGTCAGCGCCGTCACGAGCACGGCGGGCAGCGCCGCCGCGGCGGTAACCCATACCGGCCGGCGGGGCGCCGCGCCGCCGTAGAACACGATCCACGCCGCCAGCGCCGCGGCGGCGGGCGGCGCGGCGAGCGGCACGCATCCCGCCGCCAACCCGAAACACAGCGATGCCAACCCCGCCGCCACGACGGGACGCCTCAGGCACGCACAACGGCCGGCCGTCGTTCCCGCCGCGGCGAGCAGATACACACCCGCGGTGAGCAGCCCCATGGCCGGAGCATAGCCCCGTGCCAGCACGCCGAAATCCAGCAGGTACGGGTGCAGCGCCAGGGTCAGCAGTCCCGCCAGCCGCACAAGCGGCCGACGCACCAGCACCCGCAACAGGCCCGCCCCGGCCGCGAGGAAAAGGGCCCGCCCCAGCAGCGCCGGCAGCCGCAGGGCCAACGGCGACGTGCCGCACACCCGCGTTACGCACCAGGCCGCCAGGTTGTGCAGAATGTGGTTGTTTGCCTGGCTGTAGTCGGTCCAGATGTGTGCCGGGCCGCGGGCGATCCACGCGTTGAAGGTCCACGCCTCGTCCACGGTCAACGGGGCCAGCCAGGCCTTCAGCAGGGCGGCCAGAAGTCCGGTCGCCACGATCACGAAAACCCCCAGGCGTTCCGGGTTCACATTCCACCCGCGGACCGCCCGGTACAGGCGCTCCAACTCCGCCGGCCTTTCGTCGCGTGGCTGCATGGCAGTTCGGCTTGCTATCGACTCCGCCTCCGGAGCGTGCGATACTTTACCCCATGGGCACCGGCTTGTCATGCCTTTCGCGCCGCCGTGCCGCGGCCGCGGTCTGGATTCTCGCGGCGCTCGTTCTCGCGGCGGGATCCGTCTATGCATTCCAGCTCAAGGACCGGCTGCGCTACCCGGATGAACGTGATTACGTCGCCCTCGCCGCCCGGCTGGCCGGCGCCGGCCGGTACAGCCTGGACGGTCAAAACCCGACCGCCTTCCGCCCGCCCGGCTACCCGCTGCTCCTGGCGGCCGCCGCGCGCCTGGGCGGCGGCATCGTCGCATTCCGCCTGCTGAACTTCGCGCTGCTCGGCCTGACCCTGCCCGCGCTGTTCGGCCTCGTACGCCGGCAGCACGGCGACGCCGCCGGCCTGCTGGCTGCCCTGCTGCCGCTCGGCTACCCTGTCCTCTTCTATAGCGCGGGCACCCTCTACCCCCAGACCCTGGCCGCCTGCCTCTTCGTAACCGTGCTGGCCCTGGTCTTCGGCACGGCGAACCCCGGCGCATCCCGCACGGCGGGAGCGGGCCTGCTCGGCGGCTGGCTGGTCCTGACCGTGCCCACCTTTGGGTTCGCACTGGCCCTACTGGCCGCCTGGCTGAGCTTCGAAAAACGTATCCGGCAAGCCGCCCTGCTCCTGGCCGCCGCCGCGCTGGTCGTCGCGCCGTGGGTCGCGCGCAATGCCCGCGCCTTCGACGCCTTTGTCCTGGTCTCCTCCAACAGCGGCGTGAACCTGCTGCTCGGCAACTGCGAAACGACAACGCCGAACGGCGGAACAACAGTCGATATTTCCGCCTACCGGGCGCGCGCCGAAGGCCTGGACGAAATCGAACGCAACCGCTTCTATACCCGCCGGGCGCTCGCCTGGATCCGCGCCCACCCCCGCCGCGCGCTGCGCCTTTACGCCCTCAAATTTCTGAACTACTTCAATTTCCGCAACGAGCTCTACGTCCGCCGGGAGGGGACCGCGCCGCGCGACCTGGCCATGCTGCTGACCTACGGGCTCCTGCTGGCGCTCACCGCCGCGCGGCTGGCCGCGTCGCGGCGGCGGCCGCTGACTCGTTTCGAGCGGTTCGCGCTCCTGCTTTATGTACTGAACGGCGCCTTCGCGGCGCTTTTCTTCACCCGCATTCGCTTCCGCCTGCCCTTCGACTACCTGCTGATCGGCACGGCGGCGGGCCTCATGCCGCATGGAAAGGACGATGCATGACCACGCCAAACGGAACCTCCGCCCGTCACGATACGCTTCGCGCCGACGCGGTCTATCCCCTGCTTTTCACACCCGTTTACCAGGACTATATCTGGGGCGGCCGCCGGATTGCCGAACGCTACGGGCGCGACGGCACACCCTCCGTCTGCGCCGAGTCGTGGGAAATTTCCAGCCGGCCGGAAGGCATGAGCGTCGTGCGCAACGGCCCCTGGGCGGGCCGCACGCTCGCCGAGCTGACGGGGGCGCTGGGCGCCGCTTTGATCGGATCGGTCCGGCCCCGGCACGCGCCGGAAGGCGGGTTCCCGCTCCTGATCAAGATCATTGACGCGGCCAAACGGCTCAGCGTGCAGGTCCACCCCAACGAGGCGAACGCGGACGCCGCGGGCGGCGAGCCGAAAACCGAAGCCTGGGTCGTGCTCGACGCCGCGCCCGGCGCGCAGGTCTATGCCGGGCTCCGGCCGGGCACCGACCGGCAGACCTTCGAACAGGCCATCCGCGACGAAACCCTCGAAGCCCGGCTTAACCCCCTGCCCGTCCGGCCCGGCCAGGCCGTCTTCATTCCCGGCGGCCGCGTGCATGCAATCTGCGAAGGCTGCCTGCTGCTCGAAATCCAGCAGAACTCGAACACAACGTACCGCGTCTATGACTGGGGGCGCGTGGGCCACGACGGCAAGCCCCGGCCGCTGCACGTGGACCGGGCCCTGCAGACCATCGCCTGGGACGATACGGACGCGGCGGCGGCGGACCCCGAGCCTCTCGAAACGGAAGGGCCGAATCCGCGCTACCGGCTGGCGGATTGCCCGTTCTTCCGCATCGAGCGCCTGGAACTGCGCGCACCCGAGACGGAGTCCGACCCCGAACAGCGGGCGCGGATCCTGTTTACGGCCGAGGGCACGCTCACGATCGAAGGCGGGGGGCGGACGGAAACGCTGCCGCCGGGTACGTCCTGCCTGGTTCCCGCGGCGCTGCGCTCCTGCCGCCTGGTCCCCGCGCCGCGCGCCGACGTGATCCGCACCTACATCTCGTAGAGCGTCGGGTCCCGGTCCGGCTCCCGGCGCCGCGCCGGCCGCTGCCCCGCGCCCTTCTGGCCGGGCAGGACGAAAGGTTCCTCGTTCTCCATGGCGTCGCCGAGATCCGCTTCGACCTGCTCGGGGTCTTCGCCCGCCTCCATGCGGCCAAGGGCCTGTTCCATCGTCTCGCTCAGCTCCATCCCCGTCATCCGCGTGAATTTGCGCATGAGCTGCGCCGCCTGGCGCGGGTCGTCTTCGCGGATACGCTCCGCCTCTCCGGCCAGCGACGACAGCGCCTGCTCCATCTTGCTTTCGTCAACCGGCAGGTCGTCCATTCCCTCCGCGTCCGGCTCCCGGGCGCGCCCCGTCGCGGCAAAGAGCGACACCTGCCGCTGCAGCCGCCGGCGGCGGCAACGCGGACAGCGCGGCCGCTTGGTCGTGTTGACGGTCCGCGACAGAAAATTAAAGATCGTGTGGCAGTCGGGACAGTACAGCTCGTAAATCGGCATCGCGTCTATCGCCTCCCCGCGTTTGCTTCCACCAGGTCCGCCAGCCGCGCGGCGCCGTCCGTCACGGCCAGCGCCTTGAGCGCGTGCCGCATGGCGTCACGTTTCTCCGGATGCTGCATGCATTGCTTCAAGTATACCGTCAGCCAGTCGGGCGTCAATTCGGTCTCCTCGGCCAGGTCCGCCGCGCCGTGTTCCTCCAGCGCGCAGGCATTGGCCAGCTGGTGCCCCCGCACGGCGCCGGGCAGCGGCACGAGCAGGGCGGGCACGCCGCACGCGGCCAGCTCCGCGCAGGCCCCGGCGCCCGCGCGCGATATCGCGAAATCGGCCGCGGCATAGGCGCGCCCCATGGTTTCGAGAAAGCCGTACACGGCATGGTCGACGCCCGCCTCGGCATACCGTCCACGTACCGTATCGGCCTCGCGCGCGCCGGCCAGGTGAATCACCCGCACCGGCATCCCGTCGCGCTGCAGGCGGCACAGGGCCTCTACGGCCGCGGCGTTCAGCCGCTGCGCGCCCTGGCTGCCGCCCATGACCAGCACGGTAAACGGGCCGGGCTCCAGGAGCGGCGCTTCGCCGCCCCGGACCACCTCGGGCCGCAGCGGGAGCCCGGTCCGGACACGGGGCCGGCAAGCCGGCAGCCCCGCCGTCTCTGCAAACGCCGTCCCCACCGCCCGGGCCGACCAGGCCAGCAGTGCGACGGCGCGGCCCGCCACCGCATTGGCCTCGTGCAGAACAACGGGAATCCGCCTGAGCCGTGCCGCCACAACCGGCCCCACCGACCCGTACCCGCCCATGCCCAGAACGACGTCCGGCCGGTCGGCCGCCATGCGGCGCCCGGCTTCCACCGCCGCCTCGGCCAGCGTCAGCGCCGCGGCCGCGTGGGCCGCCGCCGGACCGGAGCCGAAACCCGCGGCCTCAACCGCGACCACCGGGCCGTCCCAGTCCCGTGCCGCCGTGTTTTCCACGTCCCGGCCGGACAGCCAGAGGGTGACCGCATGCCCGCGGCCGCGCAGGACGCGCGCCGTGCACAGTCCGGGCATGACGTGCCCGCCCGTTCCCCCGCAGGCAATGGCGATGTTCATGGTAGAACGACCCGGGTCAGGCGCGAGCTATGGCGAGTCGCCTGGACCCTCTGGTTGGTCCGTGTGCCTCTCGTTCCCGTTCTCGTTCACGTACCCGTACACGACGTCTTCCTCGCGAACCTGGTTTCGACGTGCGATCATGCGCGTGAGCATCGCCACGATTCGCACGAGAAGGCCCTTGCCTTTGCGCACGGTCTCGTGGTCGAGGACTCCGCACCGGTTGAGAATGTCCAGAATCGCGCCGCATTCCCGAGCTGATCCGCCGGCAATCTGAAGAAAGCGACCCCGGTCCGCCGGCGGAACCTTGCCGCAACCTTCGGCAATGTTCAGTGCAATGGATTGAGAAGCCCGGAGCAGTTGATCTCGCGCCGGCCGGTCCAAACCCTTCAGGCTTCGGGACACCGTGTAGGCCCACGCCGCAAAGTCCAGGGCGACCCGATACACATCCAGTCTCTCGTGGTCAAGTTCCATCGTGTCCTCGTGTACGGGAACGCGTACCGCTCCGCTGTGAACGGGGACGTCCACCGGCCAACCGAATGTGTACCCGACCGCCACGTCGGTGTCGAGCGCGGAACGGCGGTTCGCGGTTGCCGTCTCGGAAGGATTCATGCTATGGAAAGGTGTGTGAACGCGAACGGCATTGCGCCAAGCCCCGATTTGCCTCCGCCGCCCGCGCCGAAACGCGTCCCCGCGGGCGCCCACGCGGTTGCGTGGATGCTCGTGCTGCTCGCCTGGGGCGCGTTGGCCTGGCACCTCCTGCATCACCCGCTCCCCGGAAGGCAAGCCGAGGAGGCCGCCCCGCCCCCCCCGCCGGCGCCGGTCGTGCCGCCCGCGGCGCGGACCGCCGTCCCCGAACCCGAACGGATCCTGCGCCTGCTCAAGCAGGAAGTCGTGGCCTGCCTCTTCAATCATGACGTGCGCCGCGCCGTTGCGCTGATCGACGAAGCCTTACGCGATCACCTGCCCGATGCCCTTCGTGCGGAAGCGCAGCAGATGCGTGACATCCTCCAGGCGCTGCCGTCCGTCAACCTGGCCGTGGCCGACGCGTTCCGGTCCCGGATCGGAGAACGCATCACCCTGCATGTCGGCGACCGCACGTACGACGTCGAGCTCCGCGCCATCTCCGGCGAGAAGGTCAACGTGCTCGTCTATACGCCGGGCACTCCGGATGCAGAACCCAAGCCGGTGACGTTCAGCGTGGCCGACCTGGATCCCGCCGAGAAGAGCCGCTGGCTGGGTCCCGGCTCCGACCCCGGGATCAGTCTGCTCAAGTGTCTGCTCAGCGTCGAAGCCGGCAATCCCGATTTCGCGCGCATGGCCGCCGCCCGGACGGGCCCGCTGGCCGACGCCCTGCTGGAACAGATCGAGTAAAGCGTGGCCCGCAGCGTGAAAGATCCGGTGGAACAGCGCATCGCCGCTTTGCGCCGCGAGATCGAGCGGCATAACCGGCTCTACTACGTCAAGGCCGCACCGGAAATCTCCGACCGCGCGTACGACCGTCTTTACCGCGAGCTCGCCGACCTGGAGGCGCGGCACCCGGAGCTGCAAACGCCCGACTCCCCCACCCGGCGCGTGGGCGGCGAACCGCTCCCCGGCTTCCGGACCGTCCGGCACGCGCGGCCCATGCTCAGCCTGGACAACACGTACTCCCGTGACGAGCTGGCCGAGTTCGACGCGCGCGTCCGCAAGCGCCTGCCCGACACGCCCTTGACCTACTCGGTCGAACCGAAGGTGGACGGCGTGGCCGTCTCGCTGCGCTACGAGCACGGCACCCTCGCCGTCGGCGCCACGCGCGGCGACGGCCGGACCGGCGACGACGTGACCGCCAACCTGCGGACCATCCGGTCGATTCCCCTGCGCCTGGCGGCCGACCCGCCGCCCGCCGTCCTGGAAGTCCGCGGGGAGGTCTACATGACCACCGCGGGTTTCAAGACGCTCAACCGCGCACGGCGCGAGGCCGGCCAGGCCGTTTTCGCCAATCCCCGCAACGCCGCGGCCGGTTCGCTCAAACTGCTCGACCCCCGCCTTACGGCCGACCGCCCCCTCGACGCGGTCTTCTATGCCGCCGGCGAGCTGGACGGCATCGCGTTCGAGACGCACGGCGCCTGCCTGCGCGGACTCGACGCACTGGGGTTCCGAATCGTCCCGCGTTACTGGATCTGCGACGCGTTCGAAGCGGTCTTGCGGCGCATCGACGAACTGGAAACACTGCGGCACAGCTTCCCCTTCGAGATGGACGGGGCAGTGATCAAGGTCAACGAACGCACCCTGTACGACGCTCTGGGTCTGACCGCCCGGAGCCCCCGCTGGGCCATCGCCTACAAGTACGCCGCCGAACAGGCCGCCACGCGGATCCGCGCCATCCGCGTCCAGGTCGGCCGCACGGGCGTGCTCACGCCCGTCGCCGAGCTCGAGCCGGTGAGCGTGGCCGGGTCGACCGTCAGCCGCGCGACGCTCCATAATGAGGACGATATCCGCCGCAAGGACGTCCGCGTCGGAGACCGGGTCACGGTCGAAAAGGCGGGCGACGTCATCCCCGCCGTCGTCGGCGTAGACAAAACCGCCCGCACGGGCTCGGAAACCGTGTTTGCCATGCCCGCGACCTGCCCCGTCTGCGGCGGACCCGTCACGCAGCGCGAGGGGGAGGTCGCCCGGCGCTGCGAGAACCTGCAATGCCCCGCGCAGATCAAACGCTGGGTGCGCCACTTCGCCTCGCGCGGCGCGATGGACATCGAGGGCCTCGGCGACGCGCTGGTCGAGCAGCTCGTGGACGGCGGACTCGTCGGCGATCCCGCCGATCTCTACCGGCTCACCGAAGATCAACTCGCCGCCCTCGAACGCATGGCGCAGAAATCCGCCCGCAACGTCCTGGCCGGCATCGAGGCGTCCCGGGAGCGCGACCTCTGGCGCGTGATTTTCGCGCTCGGCATCCGGCACATCGGCGCCCGTTCCGCGCAGACGCTCGAAGCGCATTACCCCTCGCTGGACGCGCTGATGCAGGCCGATACGGCCGCCCTGGAGGCCGTCCCCGATATCGGCCCGGTCGTGGCGCACAGCGTCGCCGCTTTCTTCGCTTCGCCGCGCAACCGCGCCGTCGTGCGGCGGCTCGGCGAGGCGGGCGTGCGGCTGCAGCGCCGCGCCGCGCCGTTACCCGCCGGGGGCGCGGACCTGGCAGGCAAGCGGTTCGTGCTGACCGGCACCCTGGACGCCTTTACCCGTGACGCCGCCGGCGACGCGATCCGCGCGCGCGGCGGGACGGTCAGCGCCGCCGTCTCGAAAAAGACCGACTACGTCGTCGCGGGCGCGAACCCCGGCTCGAAACTGGAGCGCGCCCGGACCCTCGGCGTCGCCGTCATCGACGAGGCGGCCTTCCGGGACCTGCTTTCCGAATAAGCAGCGGATCCTACGCCGGCGGACGCCCGCCGCGAACGCATTGACGCCCCGCCCCCGGCCCGGCTACACTCCGCCCATGATGGAGAAGCGCGACACCGGCCTGCCCGGCGTATTTGTCATTGAACCGCAGGTCGTCGGCGACCGGCGCGGTTACTTCTTCGAAAGCTACCGCCGCGAGGCCATGGTCTCGTTCGGCGTCGATACCGAGTTCGTGCAGGACAACCAATCGTCCTCGCGCAAGGACACGTTGCGCGGCCTGCACTACCAGCTGCGCCAACCGCAGGCGAAGCTCTGCCGCGTGATCCGGGGCGAGGTGCTGGACGTCAGCGTGGATATCCGCCGCGGCTCGCCGACCTTCGGCCGCTGGACCGCCGTGCGCCTTTCCGCGGAGAACCATCGGCAGGTCTTCATTCCGCGCGGCATGGCCCACGGGTTCCTCGTGCTCTCCGATACCGCCGAGCTCGTCTACAAATGCGACGCCTACTACCAGCCGGGGGACGAATACGGCATCGCCTGGAACGACCCCGGCCTCGCCATCGCGTGGGGCATTGCGACACCCATCCTCTCCCGCAAGGACAGCGCGCTGCCCTGCCTCCAGGATATCGCGCAAGCCGATCTGCCCGTCTACCGCGAAGCCTGACCCGACCGGATCCGGCCTCATCCCGGCTGCATTATTCTCAATCCTGACAATTTGCGCGCCCGCGCCCTTGTCAGCCCCGTGCCGCCCGGCTGCCCGCTAACCCTCTCGCGGCGTTGATCCATTCCGCCAGGGCACCCGGTTGCCCGCTCTTCAAGCGCCAAAATACGTGGAAATCGACTTTATTGCACCCTCAGAAGCCCTTTTGTGTTTTTTGTGAGGTCGTCAAGTCGTCATGTCGGCATGTTTTCTGCTCTTAGGAGGGGCGACAAGAGCGATATCCGAAGGACGGAGGAGGAAAACCGATGAAAACATGCCAGAACGCGAAACGCACGATCGCGGCGATTCCGGCTCTGCTGCTCATCTTCGCCTGGGTGTCACCCGCCGCGACCGTGACCCTGACCTGGAACCCGCCTACCCACAATATCGACGGCACCCCGCTGACGGACCTGGCCGGCTACAAGCTCTATCTCGGCCACGCCAGCCAGGACTATTACAGCTGCCAGGACATCGGCGTGCAGACCAATGCAACGGTGCCCGGCCTCGATAGCTGGCGCGATCATTTTTTCAGCGTCACGGTCTATAACGGCCAGGGTGTCGAGAGCGATTTTTCGGAAGAAGTTGTCCAGCACGCCGCCATCTCTAACCTCCTCTTGTCCTCACACGGTGGCGTGCTGGAATCCTTTACGTCGGCCTACCCGGGATACGAGGCCTTCAAGCTGATCGACGCGCTGCACGACGGCAATCACGTCTGGTTCAGCGAGTCCTATCCCGGCCCCCAGGAATTCGTCTTCTCCTTCCAGGAGGGCCGGACCGCGCGGTTGGCCAGCCTCGTGCTCTACAATGCCCGCGAGGCGTTCGCCTGCCGCGATTTCGAGCTGTGGGCCAGCCCCGACGGCGAGACGTTCAACCGCGTCCTGGAAGGATCTCTCGGCTCCGGACCCGACGCCCAGGCCTTCCCCCTCAATGAAATCCTGGCCACGAAACTCAAGCTCGTCGTGTTGAGCGGTTACAGCGGCTCCTTCTGGGAGCTGGGCGAAATCGAAGCCTACGGCGACTTCGCCGATGTGCCGCCGCGCGCCCTGATCGCCCGCACGGACGCCTCCCCCACCGCCGCGGACACCGCCGCCTTCACCATCACGTTCAACGAACCGGTCACCGGTTTCAGCGCCGGCGATCTTGAAGTCGTCACCGCCGGCGGCGCGTCGGCCGCGCTGGGCGGCTTCAGCGGCTCGGGTGCGGCCTATGCCGTGACGCTGACCGGGCTCAGCGGCGCGGGCGAGGCCGGCATCCGCATCCCCGCGGGCGCCTGCCGCGACGCCGCCGATCAGCCCAACCTCGCCGCGGACAGCGTCTGCTACACCGTGGACCGCATCGCGCCCGTTTCCGGGAACGTGACCGGCGCGACCAATATGAGCCCGGTCGAGATCGCCTACGCGGGCGCCGCCGATACGGGCAGCGGCCTCAAGTCGGTCGCCCTCTGGTACAAGAAGGAAG
The DNA here is from genome assembly GCA_016929365.1 of Lentisphaerota bacterium. Lineage (GTDB taxonomy): Bacteria > Verrucomicrobiota > Kiritimatiellia > UBA8416 > JAFGIZ01 > JAFGIZ01. Next base: position 1,649 of record JAFGIZ010000321.1, on the reverse strand, counting down.
CGGGCGGGAGCTGGACGCCTTCGGGCCTGACCCGCGCCGCGGGCGAGGGCGTGTTCGCGTTCGACCTGCCGGAAGGCAGCGGCACGTATTACTTCGCGCTGCGGAGCGAAGACCGCGCCGGCAACCGCTCCCCCGCCCCGTCCGGTGACGGCGATCTGAAACGCACCTACGAGGAGATCGTCAACCTCGTCCTTCCCGCCAACGGCGGCCGGCTCGACGGCTCCAGCGGCTGCTATCCCGGCTACGAGGCGGAACACCTGACCGACACGCGGACCGACAGTGACCGGCATGTATGGTGGAGCCAGGCGTACCCGGGTCCGCAAACGTTCGATTTCAGTTTCCGCAGCGGCCGCGTGGCCCGGGTTTATCAGGCGGTCCTGCACAACTACCGGGCGTCGTTTGCCAGCCGCGATTTCAGCGTCTGGGCCTCCGTGGACGGCGAACACTACGACTTCGTGACCGCCGGCACCCTGGCCTCCGGGCGCGGACCCCAGAGCTTTACGCTGGGGGAGACCATCGCGCAGTCCGTCCGGCTCGAGATCACCGGCGGCTATAACCCGGCCTTCTGGGAGCTGGCGGAATTCGAAGTGTACGGCGCCCTCGTGGACCTGCCGCCCGAATGCGCGATCGCGCGCACGGACGCGTCGCCGACCCGCGCCGATACGGTCGGCTTCCGCTTCACCTTCACCGAGCCGGTCACGGGCTTTACGGCGGACGACGTGACGCTCGTGCGCGACGCGGGTGTTGCCGGCACGCTCGGAGAGTTCGGCGGCGACGGCCAGCGCTACACCATTCAGCTCACCGGCGTGGCCGGGGACGGCGCGCTCGGCGTCATGATCCCCGAGAACTGCTGCTATGACCGTTCGGGCAAGACCAATCTCGCCTCCGCGTGTATTTCCTACCTCATCGACAACACGGCGCCCCGGGCGGGCACGATCACCGCCGTCACCAACATGGGCTTCGTGCGGGCCTGCTACACGGGCGCCGGCGACGACGGCAGCGGGCTCGCGGCAGTCCACCTGTGGTACCGCAAGGATGCCGGCGCGTGGACGGATTCCGGGCTCGCCGCCTCCGCCGGCAGCGGCACGTTCGATTTCGAGCCGGTCGAGGGCAGCGGCGTGTACCGGTTCGCCCTGCGCGCCGAAGACCGCGCCGGCAACCAATCCGACCCGGTCTCGGGGAGCGGCGACGTCCGCATCTTCTGCCCCGAAATCGTCAACCTCATCCTCCCCGCCGAGGGCGGCACGCTGGAATCGTTCACGGACGCCTATCCCGGCTACGGCCCCGAACACCTGACCGACCGGCGCAGCGATACGCCGCAGTATGTCTGGTGGAGCCAGGCCCACCCGGGCCCGCAGGAGTTTGTCTATTCCTTCGAAAGCAACCGCATGGCGCGCCTGACCGAGATCGTGCTCTACAACTGCCGCGCCTCGTTCGCGGCGCGGGAATTCGAAGTCTGGGCGTCCACGGACGACGCGCATTACGATTTTGTCCTGGCCGGCACGCTGGAGCCGGGCAAGGGGCCTCAGCGCTTCCACGCGGGCGGCGCCATCGCGAAAACCGTCAAGCTCATCATCACCGGCGGCTACAGCCCCGTGTTCTGGGAGCTGGCGGAACTCGAGGTCTTCGGCTACCTGGTGAACCTGCCG
>JAFGIZ010000320.1 GCA_016929365.1 Lentisphaerota bacterium | reverse complement strand
GTCTCATCCTGTCTATCCTGTTAATCCCGTCTGATAGTCCCTTGACTATCCCCCTCTGCTTTTACACACAAAACGCTACACTGCTGTTCCCCGCCGTGCGCCGCGCAGGGCGGGCGCGAAGGCGGCGGCACCCGGCGCCGCTTTTTGGCCTTGCGCCGCTTTTCGGATTGTCGTAGTGTGAATCCGCTTTTCTGGAAGGGGCCGTATATTTAAGGACATGCCATGGACAAGCTGCTAAAGGTGTTCGTCGCGATACTGCTCTTACTGAGCATCGCCGCGCTGGTGCTGGGGCTCGGACTTTTCGGCAAGCGCGAGTTGCTGAAGGCCCGGACCCAGACCCTGGAGAATGCCGTCATCGCGGTCGGCGCCGCCATCGAGGCCGAAGCGCCGGAGGCCGAACGCGAGCCGGACTATCCCGAACGCGACATTTCGCCCTGTACCGACGAAGTCATCGAGAGCCCGGAGCTGACCGATTTCTGGGGGGCTTACGAGCCCGCCCTGGAATCCCAGGACCAGGCCGCACTCGACCTGAAGCCGATGCGCCCCCAGCTCATGAGTTATTACCGGATCGACCCCGTAACCGGCAAACCGATGCGCGATGCCACGGGCGTACCCATTACGACCGGCCCGGGGACGATGCAGGATGTACTGGACCTCCTGCTCTCGAAGGCCGGCGACCAGTACACGCGCCTCAACCGGACCCGCCAGCAGCTCTCGCGGGTGCGCGCGGAGCTGGTCGAGACGATCAAGGCCGTTAACGCGCGCAAGAACGAGCTGCGCGTGGCCCTCGGCGACATCACCGATCTCAAGGGGCAGATCGAGCCGCTGAAACAGGAAATCGCGTCGCTGAACGACAGCATCGCCATCCTGAACGAGGAAAAGGAAGCGCTCGAAAACGACATTCTCGACCAGAAAGACCAGATTGCCCGGGCGGTTGAGAAGAACCAGGATCTCGAGGCGCAAATCGAGCGCCTCAAGGAAGAGAACGACGCCCTGCGCCAGGCGGGCAGCATGGGCGAAGGCGCCCGCGTCGCGGACGGAGCCGCGCCCGAGGCGATTATCCCCGCCTTGCCGACCGGCACCAAAGGCCGCGTGGCCGCCGTGCACGAAAAGTGGAATTTTGTGATTATCGAGCTGAGCGAGCCCTTCACGCAGGAACTGCAGGAAGCGAAGCTCGAGGGCCGCCTGGCCGGCATGGAGCTGATGGTCAAGCGGCCGGCCAAGGACGGGCGCGACGTCTTTGTGACGAAGGTCCGCCTGACTCACGTCAAACCCGAGCAGCAGCTCGGTGTTGCCGACATCCTGAATTCCTGGCAGCAGATGCCCGTCCGCGAAGGCGACGTGGTGTTCTACTGATCCGGCCTGCCGTCATGCATGCGCTCTCCGCCAGGTTCCGCCTGCCGTTGATTCGAAAAGTCGCGGCGTGGGCCGGACTGCTGGCGCTGGTCCTGTCGGCCGGCTGTGTCACGGCGGAGTCGGAGATCCCCTGGAATGCGCCGCAGTCCTGGGAAGGCAGTCCGCTCCTGCCCGGCCTTTCAGAGCCGTAAGGCCTCGGCGATCTGGACGGCGTTCAAGGCCGCGCCTTTGCGCAGATTGTCGCCCGCCACGAAGAGGGCCAACCCGTTGACGGCGCTTTCGTCGGCCCGGATGCGGCCCACCAGAACCTCGTCCCGGCCCGCGGCATCCGCCGGCATCGGATAGCGCGCGTGCGGCACATCGTCCACCACGGTCACGCCCGGCGCCTCCGCCAGCACGGCGCGCGCCTCGTCGGGTGTCAGCGGGTGTTCCAGTTCGAGATGCAGCGCCTCCGCGTGCCCGCAGAAAACCGGGACGCGGACGCAGGTGGCCGTGACGCGGATCGTCTCGTCGCCCAGAATTTTCCGGGTTTCGAACAGCATCTTTTTTTCCTCGCTCGTGTAGCCCGGCATTTCGTCCCGCAGGCTGCCGATCTGGGGGATGACGTTGAAGGCGATGGGGTGCGGGTAGGCCTGCGCCTCCGGCGGCTCGCCCGCCGCGTACGCCCGCGCCTGCCGGTCCAGTTCATCGATGGCGGACCGGCCCGTCCCGGACACCGACTGGTACGTGCACGCGACGAAACGCCGTACGCCCGCGGCGCGGTGCAACGGCGCCACGGCCATCAGGGCGATTATGGTACTGCAGTTCGGATTGGCAATGAAGCCCCCGTGTTCGCGCAGCGCCGCGGCGTTGATTTCCGGGATCACGAGCGGCACGCGGGGATCCATGCGGAAATCGTCGCCGTTGTCGATCACGACCACGCCCCGCTTGACCGCGTCCCAGCCGTATTGCTTCGACGCCCCCCGGGCGCCCTCGGTCCCGGCAAAAAAGGCGATATCGAGGCCGTCAAATGCCTCGGGCGAAGCGGGAACGACGTGAAACGTTTCGCCCGCCACCGCTTCGTCCCGTTCCGAACGCGCCAGGATGCGGATTTCCCCGGCCGGAAAGGCCCGCTGGCGCAGCACCTTGACCAGCTCGGCGCCGACCGCACCGATCCCCACGATGCCGACCTTCAACTGTGGCTTGCCGTCCATGGCGTCCTTCCCTTGACCCGTTCCCGCCGCGGCGTTACACGCGCTCGGCCACCAGGTCGCCGACCTCGGTGGTGGACCGTCCCATGCGACCCGCGGAGAGGCTCTTGATGCAGTGCGCCGTGACGTCCATCACCGCTTTTTCAACGGCGGCGGCCGCCTCGCGTTCGCCCAGCGTGTCCAGCATCATGGCCCCGGCGCAGACGGCCGCCAGGGGATTGATCACGTTCCGGCCGGTGTATTTCGGCGCCGAGCCGCCGATCGGCTCGAACATGCTGACGCCTTCGGGATTGATGTTTCCGCCCGCGGCAATCCCCATGCCGCCCTGGATCATGGCGCCCAGGTCGGTAATGATGTCGCCGAACATGTTGCCGGTGACGATAACGTCATACCATTCGGGGTTCTTGACGAACCACATGCAGCAGGCATCCACGTGGTTATAGTCCCGCTTGACGTCCGGGTACGCCGCCTCGCCGATTTCATGAAACGCCCGCTCCCACAGATCGTACACGTAGGTCAGCACGTTGGTTTTGCCCACAAGTGTGAGCTGGCCGACCTTCCCGGCCTGCTTGTCCGCCGCCGAGAGGCCTTTCCAGGGACGCGGCTGCCGGCGGCGCTGCGTATACTCAAACGCGTAACGCAACGCGCGCTCAACGCCCATGCGCGTGTACATGGCCGTCTGGACGGCCACCTCGTCCGCGGTGCCCCGGTGCGAAAACCCGCCCATGCCGCAATACATGTCCTCGGTATTCTCCCGCACCACCACGAAATCGATGTCTTCCGGACCTTTGTCGGCCAGGGGGCACGCGACGCCGGGGTAGAGTTTGACGGGCCGTAAATTGATGTACTGGTCGAGTTCGAAACGCAGACGCAGCAGGATTCCTTTCTCGAGAATACCCGGCTTGACGTCGGGATGACCGATCGCTCCGAGCAGGATCGCGTCGTGCCGGCGCAGCTCGTCCACCGCCGAATCCGGCAGGACCTCGCCGGTTTTCAGGTAGCGCTCCCCGCCGAAATCGTATGCGACGAAATGCGTCTTGAAATTGAACCGCGCCCCGGCGGCCTCGACGGCCTTGCGGGCTTCGCGCGCGACTTCGGGGCCTGTTCCGTCCCCGCCGATCAATGCAATGTTGTACGTATTGGCCATAGCTCTCTTTCCCTGGATGTCGCGGCGCACGGTAGGACAAGTCCGCTCGCCAGGCAAGGACAAAGGCGTATCCGCCGCGTCGGACGGGGCGCGCGCGGCGCGTTCAGCCGCCGGACCGGCCCTTGAGCGCCAGCACGACCAGAATCAGAAACGCAAACGCGAGGTTGAACAAGCCGGCCTTGGACACGTTCCTGAACAGATCGCGCCCGGCGGCGGGTTTGCCCGCCGGAATAACCACCCTGGGTTTCGGTTTCTCCTGCCCGAAGAGCACGCCCCGGAGAAACTGGGTGTCCAGTCCCCCGCCCGCGGCGCCGACGCGGCCCGTGGCGGGTGGCAGGAGCGGCGCGCCGACCTGGTCCAGGATCGCGTACCAGATTTCCCGGCGTTCCGCTTCCGACCGGTACGGCCCCCAGGTCGGGCTTGCCGCCGTCTCGCCCGGCACGCCGGGCCCGTCGGCGGGGTCCTGCCCCGGAACGACTGCTGCCGGCAGCGCGCCGGCGCTGCGGTTGCTCGTACCCGCGGCGTCCCCCGGGAGTAGAACCGGGCTGCCCCGCAGGTTCGCCGCGCAGAGCATCCCGGCCAGCCCCGCTTGCGTGATGATGATGGCGCCTCGCCCCATGCGCTGCTCCGTTATGGCGCGAGTATAGCACCCGCGCCGGCCCTGGCGAGCGGTAATTCAGCGGGCCGGGCGGCGCGCCCGCACGATGCGGTCGCGCCCCGCCAGATCGGCCATCACGGTCAGCTCGGCAAAGCCCAGGCGGTCCAGCAGCGCGCGCACCGCGTCCCCCTGCCCCGCGCCGATCTCCAGGAACAGGAAGCCGCCCGGTTTCAGCGCCGGCGCGGCATCCCGGACCACGGATCGGATGACGGCCAGGCCGTCGGGTCCGCCGTCCAGCGCCGCGCGCGGCTCGTGCTCGCGAATCGCCGGCGCGAGGGTTTCGTATTCCGGCGTGGCGACATACGGCAGGTTGGCCGCCAGGCCGTCCAGCGACCCGGGTTCCGCGCAGCCGGACAGCTCGCCCCGGCGAAAGTCCACGCGCCCGGCGGCGCCCAGCGCGTCCGCGTTCTCCCGCGCCAGGTCGAGCGCGCCGGCGCTGACATCGAGCGCCAGGCAGAATGCCCGCGGGCGCGCCAGCACCAGGGACAGCGCAATGCAGCCGCAGCCCGTGCCCACGTCGGCCAGCAGGGGCCGCTCCGCGTCCCAGAGCGGCTCGCAGGCCAGGACCTGCTCGACCAGTTCCTCCGTCTCGGGCCGCGGTATCAGCGCGCGGCGGTCCACCTTGAACGTATGCTCCATGAAATCCACCCGGCCGATGACGTACTGCACCGGCTCCCCGGCGCCCACGCGCTGGAGTCCCCGCCGCATGGCCTCCAGGTGCCGGGGCCCGAGCAGCTCCGCGAACCGCAGGTAGAGCTCCAGGCGGGGACAGTCCAGCAGCCGGGCCGCCAGCAGCTCGCAGGCCAGCCGCGGCGATTCCACGCCGTGCGCCTTCAAGTACGCTGTGCCGCCCTGGATCACGTCCAGCAGGGTCTTGACCCGGGGTTCGGCCACGGCGCTCATGCCTCCTGCTGCAGGCGCGCCGCGACGTCCTGCTCGCGCAGGGCGCCGATCAGCGCATCCAGGTCGCCCTCCATGACGCGGTCCAGGCTGTAGAGGGTCAGGTTGATCCGGTGGTCGGTCAGCCGGTTCTGCGGAAAGTTATAGGTGCGCACGCGCTCGCTGCGGTCGCCCGACTTGATCTGCGAGCGCCGCGCGTCGCCCCGGCGTTCGGCTTCCTCGCGCTGCTTGAGGTCCAGCAGCCGGGCCTTAAGCACCTGCATCGCACGCTCCTTGTTGCGGTGCTGGGACTTTTCGTCCTGGCACTGCACGGTCAACCCGGTGGGCAGGTGCGTGATCCGCACCGCGGAGTCGGTCGTATTCACGCTCTGGCCGCCGGGCCCGGATGACCGGAAGATGTCCACCCGCAGATCCTCCGGCGGCAGTGCGATGGCGTCTTCGGGTTCCGCCTCCGGAAAGACCGCGACGGTGGCCGCCGACGTGTGGATCCGGCCGGATGTTTCGGTGACCGGCACGCGCTGAACCCGGTGTACGCCGCTTTCATAGCGCAGCGTCCCGTACGCCTCGGCACCCTCCACGCCGAAGACCGCCTCCTTGCACCCCCCGATGTCGCTCGGGCTCATGTGGATGAGGCCCGTCTTCCAGCCGCGCGCTTCGGCGTAACGCTGGTACATGCGCAACAGGTCGCCCGCGAAAAGGGCCGCTTCTTCGCCGCCCGTGCCGGCCCGGATTTCCATGATGGCGTTCCGGGCATCGGTGGGGTCGGGCGGGGCCAGCGCCAGGGTCAGCGCCCGCCGCGCCTCGTCGAAACGCGTTTCCAGCGCGCCCAGCTCTTCGTGCGCCAGGGCGCTCAGCTCCGGATCGCCCGCTTCGTCGCGCGCCAGCCGCCGGTGTTCTTCCACGTCGCGTTCCAGGGCGAAGTACGCCTCGGCTTTTGCGCGCAGCTTCTGCAGGGCGGCGTGCTCCCGCACCAGGTCCCGGTAGCGCCGCCGGTCCTTCGCGGCATCCGGCCGGGCCAGGGCCTGTTCCAGCTCCGGCAGCCGTTTCAGGGCGCGCTCGATAATGCTGCGCTCGATCATGATACAGATCGGGCCGGGTCATGAGGGTCTTGACCCGGCCCGTTGACGGCGATCGTTATTTGCGCCCGTAACGGCGGCGGAACTGCTCCACGCGGCCTTCGCTGTCGATGTACGTGGCCTGCCCCGTATAAAACGGGTGGCACTTGGAACACGTGTTGACGTGCATCTCCTTGACGGTGGACCGCGTCTGGATCACGTTCCCGCAGGCGCAGGTGATCGTCGCGTCGCCGTACTGGGGATGAATATTCTCTTTCATGCGTTCTTACTCCGCTTCCTGACTCAACCGTCTCATACCGTAGCCCGCCCGTCCCCGGCGTGCAAGTAAAGATTGCGCGCCGCCGCGGCCTTTTCTATAGGTATGGGGTGTCGGCGCGCGTTCCCGGTGCGGCGCCGGCCCGGAACCGGCTTGCCGGGCAGGAGAAAGACATCGCGTGAGGGCGCCGATCCAGTTTGATTTTTCGGGGCAGACCGCGGTCGTGACCGGCGGCGGGGGCGTATTGTGCGGCTGTATGGCCGAGGCGCTGGCCGCCTGCGGGGCGGCCGTGGCGGTCACGGACCTGCGCGCAGAGGCCGCCCGGGCCGTGGCCGACCGCATCACCGCGGCCGGCGGCCGGGCCGCGGCCGTCCCCTGCAACGTTCTCGAACGCCCGAGCCTGGAGGCCGCCTGCGCGCAGATCGAATCGGAGCTCGGCCCCGTCAGCCTGCTGATCAACGGCGCGGGCGGCAACCACCCGCGGGGCACCACGTCCGCCGAACAGGTCACGCCGGCGCTCCTGGAACAGGCCGCCGCGGAGGTTTCCACGTTTTACGACCTCGATCCGGACGGGATCCGCTTCGTTTTCGACCTGAACGTGCTCGGGACCATGCTGGCCGCCCAGATTTTTACGCGCGGCATGGCCGCCCGCGGCGGAGGCGCGGTCGTGAACATTTCGTCCATGAACGCGTTCCGGCCGCTGACCAAGATCCCGGCCTACAGCGCGGCCAAGGCCGCGGTGAGCAATTTCACGCAATGGCTGGCCGTGCACCTGGCCCCCGCGGGCGTGCGGGTCAATGCCCTGGCGCCCGGATTTTTTCTGACCGAACAGAACCGCACGCTCCTGACGCAAGCCGACGGCGCACTGACGCCGCGCGGGGAGACCATCGTCCGCCACACGCCGATGGGGCGTTTCGGCCAGCCCGCCGACCTGGTCGGCACGCTGTTGTGGCTGCTTTCGGACGACGCGGCGGGGTTTGTAACAGGCATTGTCGTGCCGGTGGACGGCGGATTCGCCGCCTACAGCGGCGTTTAAACGAAAGGAGCACACTGCGATGAGCCGGAAAGCGGATATCGGATTGGTCGGGCTCGCCGTCATGGGCGAGAACCTGATCCTGAACATGGAAAGCAAGGGCTTTACGGTGGCCTGTTACAACCGCACCGTGAGCAAGGTCGACGCCTTCGTGAACGGCCGCGGCCGGGGCAAACGGATTATCGGGTGCCGCCGCGTCGAAGAGCTCGTCGCGAATCTCGAAAAGCCGCGCCGGATCATGCTCATGGTCAAGGCCGGCCCGGCGGTGGACGCGGTGATCGAACAGTTCCTGCCGCATCTCGAGGCGGGGGACATCCTGATCGACGGGGGCAACTCGCACTTCCCGGACACGACCCGGCGGACCCGGGACCTGAAAACCAAGGGAATCCTCTACATCGGCACCGGCGTCTCCGGGGGCGAGGAAGGCGCCTTGAAGGGGCCGGCGATCATGCCGGGCGGCCATCCCGAGGCCTGGCCGCACGTTGAGCGCATCTTCAAGGCCGTGGCGGCCAAGGCGCCCGACGGTTCGCCCTGCTGCGAATGGATCGGCCCCGACGGCGCCGGGCACTTCGTCAAGATGGTGCATAACGGCATCGAGTACGGGGACATGCAATTGATCTGCGAAGCCTACCACCTCATGTCGCGTGGCCTGGACATGCCGGCGGCGGACATGGCCGCCGTCTTTGCGCGCTGGAACACGGGGGTGCTGGACAGCTACCTGATCGAGATTACCTCCGAGATCCTGGCAAAACCCGACGACGCGACGGGGCAGCCCATGGTGGACCTCATCCTGGACACGGCCGGCCAGAAAGGCACCGGGAAGTGGACCTCGCAGGCGGGACTGGACCTCGGCATCGGGATTCCGCAGATCGCGGAAGCCGTGTTTGCACGCTGCCTGTCTGCCGCAAAAGCAGAGCGCGAAGCGGCCGCGAAAAAGCTGCGGGGGCCCCGTATTGCGTTTCGCGGCGACCGCGAGAAATTTCTGAACGACCTGCACGACGCGGTATACGCCGCCAAGATCTGTTCCTACGCCCAGGGCTTCCAGCTGCTGCGCGCGGCCTCCGAGGAATACGGTTGGCGTCTCGATTACGGGCGGATCGCCCTCATCTGGCGGGCCGGCTGCATCATCCGGGCCCGCTTCCTGGACAATATCCAGGAGGCCTTCCGGAAACGCCGCAAGCTCGCCAACCTGCTGCTCGACCCCTATTTCCGGAAGGTCATGCGGACGAGCCAGAAACCGTGGCGCAACGTTATCCGGACCGCGGTGCGCCTCGGGGTGCCGGTCCCGGCCATGGGAACGGCGCTGAATTATTACGACATGTACCGCTGTGCACGGCTGCCGGCGAACCTGCTGCAGGCGCAACGGGACTATTTCGGCGCGCATACCTACGAACGGGTGGACAAACCCCGCGGCGAATTCTTCCACACGGACTGGACCGGCCGCGGCGGCAAGACGGCGGCGTCTACGTACACGGTCTGACCGCCGCGGCGGTCAGAACCGGATCGCGCAGAAAACGGGATAGTTTTTCAACTTCTCCCGGCCCGCCAGGAAGGTCAGCTCGATCAGAAAATCGATCTCGGCCACCGTGCCCCCGGCCTGCTCGATCAGGCCGGCCGACGCGGCGGCGGTTCCGCCGGTCGCCAGCAGATCGTCCAGGAGCAGAACGCGCTCGCCCGGTTCGAAAGCGTCCTTGTGCACGGTCAGCGTGGCCTGTCCATATTCCAGATCGTAGGACTGCTCGTACGTCTTGTAGGGCAGCTTGCCCTGCTTGCGGATCGGCACCAGGCCGACGTTCAGCCGATCGGCCAGCGCCCCGCCGAACACGAAGCCGCGCGCCTCCACGGCGGCGATTTTACTGATATTTCCGACGCGGTGGCGCGCCTCGAAAAGGGCCACCGCCGCCCGGAAGAGCGCCGGGTCCGACAGGATCGGCGTGATATCCTTGAAGAGGATTCCCGGTTTCGGGAAATCCGGCACGTCGCGGATTGCGGCTTTCAGTTTTTCCAGATCGCCGGTCATGCGCTGTCGCTCCCGTCTTAATCGCGCCCGGCCAGCGCGGCCTGGGCCGCCGCCAGGCGGGCAATCGGCACGCGGAACGGGCTGCAGCTCACGTAATTCAGGCCGATCTTATGGCAGAACGCGATGGACTTGGGTTCTCCGCCGTGTTCGCCGCAGATTCCGAGCTTGAGTTTCGGGCGCTGCCCCCGGCCCAGCGACACCGCGGTCTCCACGAGCCGGCCGACGCCCCGCTGATCCAGAACCTGGAAGGGATCGTCCTCGAAAATACCGCGCGCCACGTACTCGCGCAGGAACTTGCCGGCGTCGTCGCGCGAAAACCCGCAACCCATCTGCGTCAGGTCGTTGGTGCCGAACGAGAAGAACTCGGCCTCCGCCGCGATCTCGTCGGCCGTGACCGCCGCACGCGGCACTTCGATCATCGTGCCGATCAGCACCTTGAGGCGCTTCCGCTTTTCCTTTTCCACCCGCTTGATCGTGTCCCGCACCACGCGTGCCTGATCGCGCAGCTCGTTGACGTTGCCCACCAGCGGGATCATGATTTCGGGCTTCGCGCCCGCGACCCGGGAGGCCGCTTCGCAGATCGCCCGCGTTTGCATGGCCGTCACTTCCGGATACGTAATCCCCAGCCGGCAGCCGCGATGGCCGAGCATCGGGTTGAATTCGTGCAGGCTTTCCACCAGCTGCTTGATGCGGGCTACCGGCACGCCCATGTTCCCGGCCATGCTCTTCTGTCCCTCCGCGTCATGCGGCAGGAACTCGTGCAGGGGCGGATCGAGCAGGCGGACCGTGCAGGGCCGTCCCTTCAGCGCCCTGAAAATCCCGATGAAATCCTCCCGCTGGAGCGGCAGCAGTTCCTCCAGGGCCCGGTTATACTGGGCCAGGGGGCCGGCCAGCTCCTTCTCCAGCGCGCGTTTCTCCTTGCCCTCGGCCCCGTCCAGGCGGCGCTGCAGATCCTTGACCGTCTCCGCCACCAGGATCAGGCGGCGGAAAGCGATGATCCGTTCGCCCTCGAAGAACATGTGCTCCGTCCGGCAAAGGCCGATGCCCTCGGCGCCGAATTTCACCGCCACGGCCGCGTCATGCGGCGTATCGGCGTTCGTGCGTACGCCCAGCTTGCGATACGCGTCGGCCAGTTTCATGATTTCGGCGAAGGGTCCGGTCAGTTTGGGTTCGACGGTTTCGATTCGCCCCTTGTACAGCGTCCCGCTGGAGCCGTTCAACGAAACCCAGTCGCCCTCCTTGAGCACGCTTTGCTTCACGGTCAGCTGTCGCTTCTTGTAATCGATCTCCGCGTCGCCGGCGCCGGCCACGCAGCACTTGCCCATGCCGCGCGCCACGACCGCCGCGTGCGAGGTCATGCCGCCACGCGACGTGAGGATCCCCTTGGCCGCCGCCATGCCGCCGATGTCTTCGGGGCTCGTCTCGGTGCGGCACAGGATCACGTCGCGTCCTTGCGCCGCCCAGTGTTCGGCATCTTCGGCGTTGAAAACAATCTGGCCGGTCGCCGCGCCGGGCGATGCCGGCAACCCGACGGTCAGCTTGTGCGCGTCGGCTTCCGCGGACTTGACGAAAACCGGGTGCAGGAGCTGATCAAGCGAAGCGGGCTCCACGCGCTGCACGGCCGTCTTTTCGTCGATCAGCTTTTCCTTGACCATATCCATGGCAATCCGCACCGCCGCCGCGGCCGTCCGCTTGCCGTTGCGGGTTTGCAGCATGTACAGCGTCCCGTTTTCGATCGTGAATTCGACGTCCTGCATGTC
>JAFGIZ010000319.1 GCA_016929365.1 Lentisphaerota bacterium | reverse complement strand
TACATGCCCAACGACCCCGAAACGGCCGTCCGCGTTCTGCAGGCGGGCGCCAAACGCCGGGCCGGAGATTTCCTGATCCGCTTTGCGCTGGCACACGTCTACGCACTGCAGGACCGGACCGAAGACGCCCTCCGCCTGTTCGGGGCGGTCTACGAAGATGCCGCGCGGGAGGACGCGCTGGACCAGCTCAGCGAGACATTTTACCTGCACTACGGCATGACGTGCGAACAGGCCGGCGACCATGCCCGCGCCGAATCGGTTTTCGAGCAAGGCATCGCCCTCTACCCGAAGAGTCACCAGGCCCTCAACTACCTCGCCTACATGTGGGCCGAACGCGGGATCAACCTGGACAAGGCGCTTGCCTATGTCCGGCGCGCCCTGGATGAAGATCCCGACAACGGGGCATACCTCGATACCCTGGGCTGGGTCTACTACAAGCAGCACGCTTACGAGCCGGCCCTGGACGCCTTACGCAAAGCCGCTCGCGCCCTGCCCGGCGACCCGGTCATCGCCGGCCACGTGGCCGACGTCCTCGAGGCCCTGAACAGGCCCGCCGAAGCCGCGGCCTACAGGGCCCGCGCGGCCACGAACGCGCCCCCCGGCGCACCACCGCACTCCCCGCCCCCTCCCGACGCTCCGTAATCCGTTATGCCCCGCCTCCACCAGTTTCTCGCCGGGTACAGCAAGGGCGACGCGATCAGCAACGAGGCGCGCGTCTTCCGCCACGCTTTTCGTCAATGGGGCTTTGACTCCGAGATCTACTGCGAGGGCCGCCGCATTCTGCCGGAACTGCGCAAGGACGCGCGGGATGTCTCCGACTACCGTGCCGACGTCCGCGCCGACGATGTGATCCTCTTGCACCTTTCCATCGCGTCCCCGTTGAACGAGCTGTTCGCCGAACTCCCCTGCCGCAAGGCGATCCTGTACCACAACGTTACACCGGCGCATTATTTCCACGCGATCAATCCCGAAACGGCGCGCTACCTGGAACGCGGACGCGAGCAGATCCGCCGCCTGGCCGGCTGCGCGGACGTCAACCTGGCGGACAGCGCGTACAACGCACACGAATTGACGGAGGCCGGTTATTCGGGGGTGGCGGTCCTCCCGCTGGCCATTGACTTCAGGAGCCTCCGGGCGGCACCCGACCGGCAGATCCTGAAACAACTTGCAGGCCCTACAGCAACGGTTCTGTTCGTCGGGCGCTGCGCGCCCAACAAGGGCATTGAACATCTCCTGCGCACGTTCAGTTGCTTCCAGAAAACCGTGGAACCGGATTCACAGTTCATTCATGTCGGGTCTTACGCGGGCACCGAACGCTACCACGCCCTGCTGCTTGCCGAAACGCGGGAGCTCGGCATCAACCGGGCCTATTTCGTCGGATCGGTCATCCAGTCGCGTCTCAACGCATATTATCAGGGGGCGGACCTCTTTGTGTGTATGAGCGAGCACGAAGGGTTTTGTATCCCCGTCCTGGAAAGTATGGTTTATGATCTTCCGGTCCTGGCGTTCGCCGCCGGCGCCGTTCCCGAGACGCTGGACGGCGCCGGCATTTTGTTTCGAGAGAAAGACCCGGCCTTGATTGCCGAAATGATGGGCGAAATCCTTCATGAGAACGGGTTCCGCGCCCGCCTGATCGAAGGGCAGCGCGCGCGTCTGGCCCGCTACGAGGCGCGGGATCTTCTGGCCGAACTGCGCACGCACCTGGCCCCCCTGCTGTCATGACCACGCTTAACGATATCGGCGAACGCCGTGCCATTGCGCGCATCCTGCCGCGTCTTCCTTCCCGCGCCGACGTACGCGTGGGCGCGGGGGACGACTGCGCGGTGGTGCGCAGCGGCGGGCCGGACGATTGGCTGCTCACGGCCGATCCGGTGATTGAAGGCATTCACTTTGACCGGGCCGCCCCTCCCCGCTCCGTAGGGCGGAAAGCCGTGGGACGCGTTCTGAGCGACATAGCCGCCATGGGCGGCGAACCCTGCTGGCTGCTGCTCGACGTCGCCGCCCCGGGATCCACTCCCGTATCCGTGCTGGACGCCCTGTACGAAGGGGCCGCGGGCCTGGCAGCCGATTGTGGCGCGGCGATCGTCGGGGGCGACATGAGCGCCGCCCCGCTCCTCGAGATTCATGCCTTCGGTATGGGCCGCGTGCCGGCCGGGCGCGCCGTCTGCCGCACGGGGGCCCGCCCCGGCGACCGGCTCTACGTAACCGGCGCCCTCGGCGGCAGCACGCACGGCCGGCACCTCACGTTTGCCCCGCGCGTCCCCGAAGGCCGCTGGCTGCGTGACTGGGCCACGGCCATGATCGATCTCAGCGACGGACTGGCCACCGACTTGCGGCGCCTGGCAGAGGCATCTCGGGCAGGCGCGATGCTGGACGGCCCACGGGTGCCCGCCGCGCCCGAGGCCGCGGCAGCCACTGACGGCCGCGGCGCACTCGAACATGCCTTGACCGACGGGGAGGACTTTGAGTTGCTGTTTGCCGTGCCGCATGACCGGGCGGACGCTTTCGAAACCGCGTGGCGCGCGCGTTTTGAGACGGCGCTCAGCCGGATCGGCCGGATCCTGCCCGCCTCGGAGGGCCTGCATCTCGCCGACGCGTCCGGAGACACGGTTCCACTCCGGGACACCGGGTTCGATCATTGGCGGACGCAGCGGCCGGAATCCGTGTTCCCCCATCTTCCGGGAGACCCGGCGTGACGCACGGGACCGAAACATGGACCTCTCGCTCGCCCGCCGAAACCCGCCGCCTGGCCGCCCGCCTGGCGGCCGATCTGCCTCCACGCGCCATCCTGGCGTTGCACGGAGAGCTCGGCAGCGGAAAAACGTGTTTTGTCCAGGGACTCGCCGAGGCGCTGCACATTGCCGCGCCCGTCACCAGCCCGACGTTCACGCTGATCAGGGAATATCAGGGAGACCGGGCGCTCACCCACATCGACCTCTACCGGCTCGCCACGCCGGACGAAGCGGGCGCTCTTGATCTGGACGCTTACATGGAACGAGATGGCATCACCGCCATTGAATGGGCCGAAAAGGCGGCCGGCTTGCTGCCGGACGACACCATTCACATTACCTTTCGGACCGGATCCCGGCCGCGCGAACGCACGATTGCGCTTGCCCGCCCCTGCGGCTAAATCAGGGCCGTGCTGAAATAGCGCTCCGCCCGGTCGGTGAGTACCGTCACCACGTTGTGTCCCGGGCCGAGCCGTTGTGACAGTTTCAGCGCCGCCCAGACATTGGCGCCCGACGACGTGCCTACAAGCGTGCCCTCCACGGCAGCCAGACGCCGTGCCGTCGTTACAGCATCGTCGTCCGTCACCGTGATGACTTCGTCGATCAGCGCCGTATCGAGCACGTCCGGCACGAACCCGTCCCCGATTCCCTGGATCTTGTGCAGACCCGGTTCGTGCCCCAGCAGGGCCGCGGCATTGGCCGGTTCCACCGCCACGACGCGTGTGTCCGCTTTCTGTTCCTTCAGGAACCGCCCCACCCCGCCCAGCGTCCCGCCGCTCCCCACGCCCGCCACAAAGGCATCCACCTGCCCCTCCATCTGGCGCCATATCTCGGGTCCTGTTTGAACATAATGGACCTGCGGATTCAGGGGGTTGTGGAACTGATCGGCGTAAAAATACCGGTCCGGATCTTCCGCAACCAATTCCCGGACCCGCGCGATGCTGCCCTCCAGGCTCTTTGTCGCCGGAGTAAATTGCAGCTCCCCGCCAAAAGCCCGTATGATTTTGCGCCGCTCTTCGCTCATGTCTTCCGGCATCACAAGCAGGACGCGGTAGCCGCGATGCACCCCCACGAACGCCAGGCCGATCCCCGTGTTGCCGGACGTGGCCTCGATAATGGTCATGCCGGGTTTCAAAAGCCCCTGTTTCTCGGCCTGTTTGATGATATACAGCGCCACACGGTCCTTGATGCTTCCGCCCGGGTTCATATATTCGGCCTTGGCGAAAATGGGGGGATCCGACAACCGCGCCAGCTCGAACAGCGGCGTCTCTCCGATCGCATTCAGGATGTTCGTATAGAATTCCATGGCACGGCGGTACCTTACCTGAATCGTTGCCCCATTGACAAGCCGGCGTCACGGGCCTTAGGCTCCCGCGCATGAGACGCATGACGACCCTTCGTACCATCGAATGGATTTCCGAATCCCCCCCGGCCCTGATTCCCGGACACGTGCGCTTGATCGACCAGACGCAGCTTCCGGAAACCTTGGCCTACCTGGACACGGCCGATGTTGAAGTCCTCCGCGAGGCCATTCGCATGCTGCGCGTGCGCGGGGCTCCGGCGATCGGCATCGCCGCCGCCATGGGCGTCGCCGCGGCGGCGCAAGCCGTCTTGCCTGCCTCGCGCGAGGCGGTTCTCGCAGCCGCCGATGCCGCCGCCGCCCGGCTGGCGGGCGCGCGTCCCACCGCCGTGAACCTTTTCTGGGCGCTGGAACGCATGCAGCGCCTGGCGCGGACGTGCGACGCCCCGACGGCCCAGGCCCTGGCCGAACGGCTCGCACGCGAGGCTTGCGCCGTGCGGGACGAGGATGCCGCCATGTGCCGCGCCATCGGCGGCCACGGTCTCCCGCTCCTGCGGGACGGCTGCACGGTGCTGACCCATTGCAACGCCGGCGGACTCGCCACGGCCGAGTTCGGCACCGCCCTGGCGCCCGTTTATGCGGCTGCGGAACAGGGTCTCTCCGTCCGTGTTTTCGCCGATGAAACCCGCCCGCTCCTCCAAGGCTCGCGCCTGACCGCATGGGAGCTCATGCAGGCCGGCATCCCGGTCACCGTGATCACCGACGGCATGGCCGCCCAGGTAATGAAGGAGGGCCGGATTGATGCGGTCCTCGTCGGGGCCGACCGTATTGCGGCAAACGGCGACGCGGCCAACAAAATCGGGACCTACGGTACGGCCGTCCTGGCCCGCCATCATCGCATTCCCTTTTACGTTCTGGCGCCGACATCGACAATCGATCTGCGAACCCCCGGGGGAGACGGAATCCCGATCGAAGAGCGGGACCGGGAGGAAGTGATTCGGGGCTTCGGCCGTCTTACCGCGCCCGAAAGCGTCGCCGTCTACTCGCCGGCCTTCGATGTGACGCCTGCGCCGCTCGTCACCGCCATTGTCTGCGAAAAGGGTATCGTCCGGCCGCCTTACGAAGAGGCGCTCCGCCTCGTTGCGGAACGCCGCCCCCGCCCTATTCCTCCCACCACCGGCGCTCCGCCGGCTCGTTGAGGCGCCGCGGCCCTTCCCCGAAGCCCTCCTGCGGCGGACGCGGCGGCGGCCCGGCTCCGGGACCGCGCGGTCCGGCAGGCGGCGCGGGCGGCGGGTCCGGTGTAACGGGCTCAGCACCTTCGATGCCGGTGGGAGCGGATGCGGGTGCCTCCCGGGGCGGCGCTTCGCTGGCGGCGGCCGCCGCCCGCTCCCGCACGCCCTCGACCAGCGCCCCGGCCAGCAGGGGATGTGTCCCGCCACAGTAATGCTCAGCCACTTCCCTGCGACCCGCCGACCACGCCATCAGGCCCTTGACGAGCGCCACGTCGGGATCGTCGTCGGCGCCCATGCGCCGGAGCCGTTCGCGCAGGGACAGGTCTTCTACCCCCAGACTGAGCTCGGCGACCGCGCGCCCGCTGCCCAGCCGGTATTCGACCTGAACCCCCGCATCCCCGACTCCCGCGATGTAATACGTTTTCTCGCCGTTCACCGTCTCCACCACAAGCGTTTCTCCGACCTGCTTCCGGAATGATTCGATCACGCGCCTGCCGATATTGGCGGCCCCGTTCAACACCGTGCCGACGGCGGCGAGATCCGCTGCCCGCGGCGCCAGCACCGGGTCCGCCTCCGCCTCTGCATGCCGGCGACGCGCCGCGTCCAGCCCGGAATCCAGCAACAGCGCCGCCACCTCGTGCACGAGCGCCTCGAAACGCTCCCCGGCAAGCCTCTCGCGCCGGGCACGTTCCTGATCGGCGTCTGCCTGGCGTGCACGCAGCGCCTGTGCGCGTTCGTGCCGCGCCGCCTCCGTGGCACCGGACAGCCGGCCCGCATAGCCCTCGTACACTTCCGCCGCCTCCAGAAACCGGTTTTCGGCAATGAGCTGCGCAGTGCGCGCCTCCAATTCCTGCATCACGTTGCGCTGCCTGTCCGCCTGTTCGCGCTCCAGGCGCGCCGCGGCATCCGCGGCCATGAGCGCAAACTTGGTCCCCCGGGTTTGATCGGCCACTTCCCGGAAACGCGCCGCGGCCCCATCCAGCGCCTCCGGATGCGCCTCGGCCCAGGCCTCCGCAAAAGCATACATTTCCCGCGCCGTATCGGGTTCCGGCACCGCCGCCGCGGGCGGAGCCGCGGCGGGCGGCGCCTCCGGGCTCTCCGCCACACCACCGGCGCGCAGAAACCACCACAACGCCAGGCCGGCGGCGGCCAGCACGGCCACCCCCGGCGCCAGGTAACGAAACGCCGGAACACGCTGGCGGGCCGGGCCACCCTCGTCGCCGTGCGCGGCCTGTCGATACTCCCGCAGCCGTCGCCGACGGCTCCGGCGTATCGTACTTACCGCGGAAGGCGGGAGCACGTGCCGGGGCAGCAACCCCTGTTTGACGCGCTGAATATCCTGCTGTACGGCTTCCCAACTGTCGGGGCGGTCTTCCTTGCGCTTGGCGGTCATGCCTTCCACCAGCCAGGCGGCGGGGTGCGTCACGGCCGCGTTAATATCGATGGGATCGGCAACTTGCCCGTTGATTTGCAGGTCAATGACCCGCTCGCACGGTTCTCCCTCGAACATCAGGCGCCCGGTCAGAAGCTGGTACAACATGGCGCCCGTCGCGTAGATATCGGTGCGCAGATCGAGCGCCGGATCCCCCCGCGCCTGCTCCGGCGACATGTAGGCCGGCGTGCCCGTGATCTCGGTTTCCGCCGCGCCGCTTACGGCATCGATCATGCGCGCCAGCCCCAGGTCCGTGACCTTGACCGTGCCGTCGGCGTCCACCATGACGTTGTCGGGCTTGATGTCGCAGTGGATAATGTCCCCCGCATGCCAGGCGTATTGCAGGGCATCGGAGACACACTCGGCCACCAGCAGCGCTTCTGCTTCCTCGAGCACCCCGTTGCGGCGCAACCATTCCCCCACCGTGTAGCCGGCCACGTACTCCATAACGAAGTAATAGATGCCGTTTACGACGTTGGCGTCATACACCTGGACAATACCGGGATGCTTGAGCTTGGCGGTGGTCTGCGCCTCCACCTGGAACATCCTCACGTCGTCCGGATCCGCCGCCAGGCCCGACGACAGCATCTTGATGGCAACAATCCGGTCGAGTGAGACCTGCCGCGCCTTCCAGACCGTCGCCATACCCCCGGCGCCCAGCCGCTCGATCAGCTCGAATCCGGGTATCGCGATGTCATTCACCGGTCTGCCGGAAGTAAGGCGTCGACGGCATCCAGGATCGTCCGCGGCTCGGCCATGCGCCCCCTGCCCGTGTCGCCGCACGCCAGGTCGCCCTGCCCGACGGACACAATCGTGACGCCGCGTCCCGTCAAGACGTCCAGGTTCGCCCGGACCGCCGGGTGGTCCCACATCGCTTCGTTCATCGACGGGGCCAGCAGCAGCGGGCCCTTGAACGCCAGCGCCGTACAGCACAGTACATCATCCGCCAGGCCGTGCGCCAGTTTGGCCAGAATGTCGGCGCTGCACGGGGCAATCAGGTAAATGTCGGCCCGTTGCGCCAAGGCAATGTGCACGGGTTTCGCGCCCGCCTCCGGCGCGAACATGTCCCGCGCAACCGGCCGCCGCGTCAGCGTTCGGAACGTCAGTTCGCCGACGAACCGCTCCGCAGCCGGCGTCATGACAACCGACACCCCCCATTCCCGCGCCGTCATCAGGCGCACCAGCTCGGCCGCCTTATAGGCCGCGATCGACCCCGTGACACCCAGCAGTATCTCGACGGAACAGGCCATACCCGTACACGTTAGGCTTCCGCTATCGCACTGTCAATCCGTCGTTCCCGTGCGACGACCGCCTTCAGCTCCCCGTAAGCGCGTTCCAGCTCGTCGTTCACGATACGGTAACGATAGGCATGCCGGTGCGTCATCTCGGCTTGCGCATTATTCAGGCGCTTGCGGATCTCGGCGGGGGAGTCCTCGCCGCGGTTTTCCAGGCGCCGCCGCAGAACTTCCCGCGACGGCGGCTCAATAAAGATATCCACGAAAGCGCGCCGAATCGGGTCGTCCGCCGGGGCCTGCCCGACACGGCGCCGCACCTGCTCCGCTCCCTGGACGTCGATATCCATGACCACCGTGATCCGCTGCGCCAGGGCCTCCTCGACGGTCCGTCGCCGCGTCCCGTACAGGTGGCCGTGCACGCGTGCATACTCCAGGAATTCGCCCTCCTCCACAAGCCGGCGGAACGTGTCTTCGTCGAGGAAACGATAGGCCACGCCATCCCGCTCGTTTCCGCGCGGCGGCCGCGTGGTGCAGGACACCGAATACGTGAAGGAGGGATGTTCCGCGAGCAGGCGGTCCAGCAGCGTCGTCTTGCCCGCCCCCGACGGCGCCGACACCACGATCAGCAGCGCCCGCCCGCCCGGCGCCGTCTCCCGTGCCTGTTCATTCGACATTCTGAACCTGCTCCCGGATCACTTCCAGCAGCGTCTTGAAGGTCACGACCTCCGCCGAAACGCGCGCATCATTGGCCTTGGATCCGATGGTATTGATCTCGCGGAGCATTTCCTGGCACAGAAAATCGAGCGGCCGGCCGGCCGGCTCCTGTCCTGCAATCATCTGTTCCGCCTGCTTGAGGTGGCTTTCGAGACGCACGAGCTCCTCGGAGATGTCACACCGGTCGGCCATGATCGCCAATTCGCGGTGCAGCGACCCGTTATCGTCGTCCACGTCCCGCTCTCTCAGGCGGCGGCGCAGGGCCCGGCTCATGGCGCGCACCGCGGCGGGCGCCCGTTTCCGGATACGCTTCACGATACGGCCGGCCTTCGAGAGGTCACGCACGATCTGGGCCTCCAGGTGGCGGCCCTCCCGCTCCCGCATCGCGAGCAGTTCGCCGAGCGCGTCCCGCATGGCCCGCCTGAGCAGCGGACGAAAGCGCCGCGCCTCTTCCGGGCGCTCTTCGTAACGCACCACGTCCGGCAGTTCGATCAGGGATCGCGCGGTGATGTCGTCCTCCAGGCCGAGACGCGCCGCGGTTTCGCGCAGGCGGCGAAGCTGCGTTCCTGCCAGCTCCGCGTCCACCAGCATGCGCCGACGCCTCACCTGCGCCGACGCACCGGTCTTGACGTGCCCGCGCACGTAGCCGCGCGAGACGGCATCGTGGATCATGGTGGACAGCTCCGCCTCCCAGGCCATCAGGTTCGACGGCAGACTCAACCGCACATCGCACTGCCGGCGGTTCACGCTGCTCAATTCAACTTCAACCTTAAGTCCGGAAGCCGCGGCCTCGCCGCGCCCGAATCCCGTCATGCTGTTCAACGCCATATTCCTGCCGGGCCTCTCCCGCGTGTTGTCAGGCCGGGGCCGCGCCTCCGTTCCGGCCTTGTTGTTTCAGGTACGCTTCGATAAACATTCCGATCCTGCCGTCCAAGACCGCCTCGACGTTCGATGTCTGAACATTCGTACGATGATCCTTGACCATGGTGTAGGGCTGCAAGACATACGAGCGAATCTGGTTGCCCCAGGCGATCTCGCCCTTTTCGCCGTAAAACTTCTCCATACTCTTGCGTTTCTGATCGAGCATCCATTCGTAGACGCGCGCGCGGAGCATTTTCATGGCCTTGGCCCGGTTCTTGTGCTGCGAGCGTTCGGCCTGGCACGCGACCACCAGGCCGGTAGGGACATGCGTGATGCGCACGGCCGAATCCGTCTTGTTCACATGCTGCCCCCCCGCCCCGCTGGCGCGGTACGTATCCACCCGCAGATCCTCATCCTTGATCTCGACTTCGACGTCGTCGGGCGCTTCGGCTACGACGTCGAGCGCGGCAAAGGACGTGTGCCGCCTGCTGTTCGCGTCAAACGGGCTGATCCGCACCAGACGATGCACCCCCCGCTCCGCCTTGAACGTGCCGTACGCGTACGGTCCGCTCACGAGCAGCATGACCCGTTTGATGCCGGCCTCGTCGCCGGGTTGATAGTCCATGATCTCGACGTCGTACCCGTTGTCCTCGCAGTAACGGCGGTACATGCGCAGGAGCATATCGGCCCAGTCGCAGGATTCCGTGCCCCCGGCCCCGGCATGCAGGGTCAGGTAGGCGTTATTGCCGTCCAGTTCCCCGCCCAGCAGGGCCCTCACTTCCAGCATGTTCGCCGCTTCCTCGGCCTTATCCAGGGTGCGCTCCGCTTCGGCACAGGCCTCTTGCTGCTGGGTGTCGTCCGTTTCTCCGGCCGCCAGTTCCAGCATCACACCGGCGTCATCCAGTGTCTGCGTAAGCCCGTCAAAGGGTGTCAGAACCGCGCGCCGGCGGTTGGCGGCGGCAATCGTCGCGCGCGCGGCTTCCGGGTC
>JAFGIZ010000318.1 GCA_016929365.1 Lentisphaerota bacterium | reverse complement strand
CTGTACGCCTCGCTGGGGAATACGCAGGCGGGCCAAAAAGCGGCGGAGGAACTGGCCGCCCGCTACGGCGACAGCGAGTGGGCGCGAAAGGCGGAACGTGAACTATAACGATATGATGAACGAAGCGCACGCGGTGTCGGGCCGGCATATGCTGGCCGCCGCCGCGGCCTGTGTGGCGTCTTTGCTGGTGCACGGCGTGCTCCTGTTCTGGCTGCAGCGCGTGCGGTTTGACCTGCCGTTTGCAAGCCGCCCGCCGCGGCGGACGCCGCAGCGGGCCATGCGCCTGCAGGAGGCGCCGCCGCCCGCCGGGGCGGAGGCGCGCGCCGTGTGGGCCCGCGAGGGCCTCGAGGCGGCGTTGCGCCGCGCGGAGGCCGTGCGCGAGCCGGAGGCGCTGGCCCTGCCGCCGGACGAGCTCGCGATCGAGCCCGAACCGGCGGAACAGGTGGCGGTGACCGGAGACGAGGGAGCCGTCGCGCCGCCGGGCGTTGTCCCGGAACGCACGCCCTGGGAGCCGCGGCAGGAGATTATGCAGATCGAGCGCGAGATCGCGGAGGCGGCGGTTCCGTTGTACGAACGGCGCATCATCCCGCGCCTGGAACGTGTCAGCCGGGCCCCGGACGTAACCGCCCCCGTGGAGCGCGCCGCCCTGCAGGCGGAGCAGCCGCTTCCCCCGCCGCCCGCGGCGCCGGGCGCCGCGCCGGGCGCAGAAGCGGCACCGGCCGGAATACCCGCGCCGTCGGCGCCCGCGGCCGACGCCGTGCAGGAGGCGCAGGCGCAGACGACGGATACCGTGGCCCGCGAGACGCCCGAAGCCATTTCGCCGCGCAAGCCGCTGGAGTCGTTCCTGAAGGCCTCACTCACCGTCTATACGAGCCGCCGCGATCCCGACTACGGGTATTTTCGCATGGACGTCGAGCGGGCGGGCGCGGAAATTCTGCCCGTCCTGCCGCGCGACGTCGTGCTGGTCCAGGACTGCTCGAACAGCATGGCCGAAAAGCGGCTGTATTTCTGCCGGCAGGGGCTCCTGGAATGCCTCAAACTGATCGGCGCGGAAGAACGGTTCAACGTGGTGCGCTTCCGGGAGGCCGCGGAAACGTGTTTCGCCGCGTGGATGCCGCGGACGGCGGAATCCACCAACCTGGCGGGCGCGTTCATCAAGGCGATGGACTCCCGCGGCAACACGGACATCTTCGCGGGCATCCGCGAGGTGCTGACGTTCGAGCGGACCCCGGGGCGGCCGGTCGTCGTGCTGCTGATTACGGACGGCCTGGCCACGGCCGGCCTGACCGAAAGCACGGACATCATCGGCGAATTCAGCCGGGCCAACGACGGCGCGGTGTCGGTGTTTACGATGGGGACCCTGCAGACCGCGAACGCGTATCTACTGGACCTGCTGTCGTACTGTAACCGCGGCGATTCGCGCATCGTGAGCTGGGGGCGCTGGGACATACCCGAGGCGATGAGCGCGTTGTTCCGGGAAATCAGCCGGCCCGTGCTGGGCGACGTGTCCTTCCGGTTCACGGCGCAGGGGGGCTGCGAGGTATACCCGGTCCAGACCAGCAACCTGTACCTGGACCGGCCGCTGGTGCTGTTCGGGCGTTACCCGGCGGGCACCGAACGGGTGGTCTGCCAGGCGGTCGGGCGTTCGGGCGACACCCCGTGCGATATGGTCTTCGACCTGGGCATCGCGGAGGCGCCCCGCTCGGACGACGCCGATATTCGGACGACATGGGCGCGTCAGAAGAGCTACGATCTGCTGAGCCGGTACGCCCGCACGCGGGACCCGGCGATCCTGAGGGAACTCAAGGCGACGGCGCGCCGCTACCGCATCCGCGTGCCGTACGAGGACGAGCTGCCGGGGCGTTGACCTCCTGTTGACGCTTGATTGCCGGCCGGATACGGTGTATTTACCGCACTTCGTTCCGGCCCGTGGGGCGGAGGGGGGAGACTCGCATGCTCGAACGCGAAGCCTACATAGCGCTGAACATGATGGAAAACGTCGGACCCGTCGGGGTGCGGCGCCTGCGCGAAGCGCTGGGGTCGGCCGCCGCGGTTTTCGAGGCGGACCGGGGCGCCTTGCTGGCCGTGCGGGGCATCGGGCGCGCGGTCTGCGAGGCCATCCTGGCCCAGCGGGAACGGGTGGACTGGCAGGGCGAGCTGGAGCGGGCGGAGGCCGCGGGCGCGCGGCTGGTGGCCGCCGTCGACGCGGAATATCCGCGCCCCCTGCGCGAGATCCACGATCCGCCCCTGGCGCTGTACGTCCGCGGCGCGCTGCAGGCCGGCGACCGGCGCGCGGTGGCGGTGGTCGGCACGCGCCGGCCCAGCCATTACGGGCGGCGGGTGGCGGAGGAGCTGGCCGAAGGCCTGGCGCGAAACGGCCTGACGGTCGTCAGCGGCCTGGCGGCGGGCATCGATACGGCGGCGCACCGCGGGGCGCTGGCGGCGCGCGGCCGGACCCTGGGGGTGATGGGCAGCGGGCTGGACTGTATGTACCCGGCCGAGAACCGCGGCCTGGCGGACGAGATGGCCGCGCGCGGCGCGGTGCTCAGCGAGTTCCCGTTCGGGCGGGCCCCGGACAAGACGACCTTCCCGATGCGCAACCGGATTGTCAGCGGCCTGGCGCTGGGCGTGGTAGTGGTCGAGGCGGGGGCGAAGAGCGGCGCCCTGATCACGGCCGACCAGGCGGCGTCGCAGGGCCGTGCCGTGCTGGCGGTGCCCGGGCGGATCGACGCCCCGGGTTCGGCAGGGACGCATGCCCTGCTGCGGGACGGCGCGCGGCTCGTGACGGGCGTTGACGATATTCTGGAGGAATTGGAATGCCTGGTGCCGGCGCCCCGCGAGGCGCGTCCGGCCGGGCGGGCCGCCGCGGCGGCCGTGACGGAAACGGAACAGCAGCTGCTGACCCTGCTGCAGCCGGGCGAACAGGACGTGGATACGCTGATCCGATCGTCCGGCCTGGCCCCGGCGGCGATGCACGGACTGCTGTTGGGACTGGAAATGAAAAACCGGATCCGTATGCTGCCGGGCAGGATCGTGGAACGGGTGGAGTAACGGCATGGGTCAATTCCTGGTTATCGTAGAGTCGCCGGCCAAGGCGAAAACCATCAACCGGATGCTGGGCAACGCGTACGTCGTAAAGTCCTCCATGGGGCACGTGCGCGATCTGCCGGTCAAATCGCTGGGTGTCGATATCGAGAACGGGTTTCAGCCGAAGTACGTCGTCGTCCGGGGCCGCCGCAAGGTGGTGGACGAGCTGAAGCGCGCGGCGCGGGACTGCGAAGCGGTGTACCTGGCGCCCGATCCGGACCGCGAGGGCGAGGCCATCGCCTGGCATCTGCGCGCGCTGCTGGGCGGCGAGGACGGCAACATGCCCTTTTACCGGGTGCAATACAACGAGATCACGGCGGACGCGGTGCGCCGCGCGTTTGCGCATCCCGGGGAGCTGGATCGCAACCGCTTCGAAGCGCAACAGGCGCGGCGCATCCTGGACCGGATCGTGGGCTACAAGGTCAGCCCCATGCTGTGGCGGCGGATCAAGCCCGGGCTCAGCGCCGGACGCGTCCAGTCCGTCGCCTTGCGTCTGGTCTGCGAGCGCGAGACGGAGATCCGCGCCTTCGTGCCCGAACCGTACTGGGTGCTGGGGGCGCGGGTGCGGAAACGCGTGGATCCGCGGGATCCTTTTCGCGTGCGGCTGGCGCTGATCAACGGGCAGAAAGCGGATGTCCGGAGCGAAAGCGATGCGGCCGGCATCCGCGACGATCTGGACCGGCGCGCCTTGCGCGTGGAGAAAATCACGCGGCGCGAGATACACAAGCGGCCCCCGCCGCCGTTTATCACCAGCACCCTGCAGCAGGCCGCCTCGGGACGCTGCGGGTTTTCGCCGCGCCGCACCATGGCCCTGGCGCAGCAGTTGTACGAAGGCGTGGACCTGGGGGACGGGCCGGCGGGCCTGATAACCTACATGCGCACGGACTCGGTGACCGTGGCGCGGGAGGCGCAGCAGGCGTGCCGCGCCCTGATCCGCGAGCGGTTCGGCGAGGCCTACTGTCCCGCCAAGCCGAATGTCTACCGCAGCCGCGCGGGGGCCCAGGAGGCCCACGAAGCGATCCGGCCGACGGACGTCCAACGGACGCCGGACGCGGTCCGGGCGCACCTCGACCCGGCACAGTTAAAGCTGTACCGCCTGATCTGGGAGCGCTTCACCGCCAGCCAGATGACCCCGGCGCTGATCGACCAGCGCACGGTCGACATCGATGCCGTGGCCTCCGGCGCCGACGCGGACCGTTACACGTTGCGCGCGACCGATTCGCAGGTGCGGTTTCCGGGTTACATGCAGGCCAGCGGCATCGAAAAGGCGTCGAACAAGGACGCGGAGGACGGAGACGGCGAAGACGACGAGACGGCGGTGCCGCCCCTGGACGAGGGGGAGCCGCTGGACTGCCTGGAATGGCTGACCGACCGCAAGGAAACACAACCGCCCCCGCGTTACAGCGAGGCCAGCCTCGTCCGTGCTCTGGAGAAGAACGGCGTGGGACGGCCAAGCACGTACGCCCAGATTCTGTCCACCCTGCATCAGCGCGAGTACGTGACGCGCGAAAAGCGCACGTTGACGCCGACCGAGCTGGGCATGCAGGTCAACGCCCTGCTGGTCTCGACCCTCGATCCGCTGTTTGACGTGGCGTTCACCGCGTCCATGGAGGCCTCGCTGGACGATGTCGAGGCCGGCACGCTGGAATGGGACCGCATGCTGGAGACGTTTTACGGACAGTTCCAGGTCTGGATGGAGAACACGCGTTCGCCGGCGGCCGACGGCGCGTTGTTGCGGCGCGCGCTCGCGGCGCTGAAGAGCGTGCGCGAATGGAATCCCCCGGTCAAGAACGGGAAGCGGACGTACAGCGACGAGCGGTTTGTCCAGTCGATCGAACGCCAGCTTGAAAGCGGCGGCAAGCCCGTGACCGAGCGGCAGCTACAGGCGCTCCTGCGCCTGGCCGTACGCTACCGCGACCAGGTTCCGGAGGCCGGCGCGCTCGTGCGCGAGGCGGGTTGCGAAGACCTGCTGGACGATCCGTCGCTGCGCCCGCCGCGGCCGGTTACGCTGAAGAAATTCGAGTTGCTCGACGCGGTGGACCTCGACGAGAAGGCGCGCGCGTTCGTGGAGTCGTTGCGGACGCGCGTGGAGGGCGGGCGGCGCTTGACCGAGGCGCAGGCGCGGGCCCTGGACGGGATCGTCCTGGCGCGTTCGGCCGAAATTCCGGATTTCGACCGCGTCAAGGCGGAGCTGGAGCTTACCGCCCCGGAGCGGGCGGCGGACGAGGAAAGCGGTCCGCTGCTGGATGCGCTGCGCACGGTCACGGAGTGGAAGGAGCCGGTGACCCGGGGGAAGCGCACCTTTGACGACCGCGCCTTTTACGAGTCGCTGGCCAGGCATTTCGGGGAGCGCGGTTGTCTGACCGAGCGGCAGCGGGCGGCGCTCAAGAAACTGGTGCGGCGTTACGCCGGCCAGGTGCGGGACTTCGCGTCGCTGGCCGAGCGCTACGGCATCGGCCGTAAGGCCCCGGCGCGGCGCGGAAAGGCGCGCCATGCCCGGCGCTAAGGACAGCGCGGCCGGGGGCGCCGCCCCCGACGCGGGGCTCGAGGGTTTCCTGACGTACCTGCAGACCGAACGGAACGCGTCCTCCCATACGGTGGCCGCGTATCTGCGCGACATCCGGCAGTTCGCGGCTTTTACGTGGGAGGCGGCGCAGCCGTGCTGGGAAACGGCGGACCGTTTCGCCGCGCGCCGATTCCTGGCGGGCTTTCAGAAAGCCGGCTGCCGTCCCGCCACGGCGCAGCGCAAGCTGGCCAGCCTGCGGGCCTTTTACCGGTTTCTGTTGCGCGAGGGACACACGCCGGTCAACCCTTTTGCCGGGCTGCGTGCGCCCAAGCGGGAGCGGTCCCTGCCCGCGGTGCTGTCGGTGCGCGAGGTCGAACGGCTGCTGGGCGCCCCGCAGGCGGCGTTGCGCCGGGAGGCGCAGCGCGCGCGGGGCGGCAGGCCGGCGGACGCCGCGCGGCGTTATGCCGCGGCGCGGGATACGGCCGTCCTGGAGGCGTTGTACAGCACGGGGGCGCGGGTGAGCGAGATCGCGGGTCTGACCGAGAACCGCGTCGACTTGCTGTCCGGGGTCGTAACGGTGCTCGGCAAGGGCCGCAAGGAGCGTCTGTGCCCCCTGGGCAATCCCGCGGCCCGGGCCTTGCGCGAGGCGATGGATCAGGCGCACGCGCTGTGGCCGGAACATCCGGCGGGGCGGACCCGGCCGGTGTTTCTCAATCTCCGCGGGGGCGCCCTGAGCACGCGCTCCATCGAACGCGTCTTCAAGGCCTGCCTGAGCGAGGCGAACCTGGACCCGGGTGTGTCGCCGCATGCCTTGCGTCATTCGTTCGCCACGCATATGCTCGACGCGGGCGCGGATTTGCGCAGCGTGCAGGAACTGCTCGGCCACGCCAATCTGTCGACGACGCAGATTTACACGCACGTCACGGTGGAACGGTTGAAGAAAGTCTATGACGGAGCGCACCCGAGGGCCTGACGGAAGCCCATGAAGTGGATCCTCTACAACGTGTTGTTCACGCTGGGCTACCTGCTGCTCCTGCCCCGCTTTATCCGGCGCATGTGCCGGCGGGGCGGGTACCGGCGCGGGTTCCTGCAGCGTTTCGGGGTGTACGACGCGGCTTTGCGGCGGAAGCTGGAGGGGCCGTCCCGGCTCTGGGTGCACGCGGTCAGCGTGGGCGAGGCGTATGTCGCCCTGGGGTTCGTCGAGGCGTGGCGGCGGCGGGAGCCGGGGGCGCGCTTTATCTTTTCGGTGACCACCTCGACGGGGCGCCGCGTGGCGGAGCAGGGGCTGAAGGCGGACGATGCGCTGATCTATTTTCCGTCCGATTTTCCGTGGATCGTCGAACGGGTGCTGGATCGGCTGCGGCCGCGGGCCCTGATTCTGACCGAAAGCGAACTGTGGCCGAATCTCATTCGCGGACTGGCGCGCCGGAATATCCCGGTGGCCCTGATCAACGGGCGCATCTCGCCCAAATCGTTCCGCGGCTACCGGCGGATACGCTGTTTTCTGGCGCCGGTCCTGCGGGCCGTGCGGCCGTTGCTGGTCCAGAGCGAGGGCGACCGCCGGCGCGTGCTGGACCTCGGCGCGGATCCGGCGGCGGTGCACGTGGTGGGCAGTGCCAAGTACGATATCGCGCGCACGGACGCGGCCGGGCGGGCGCGGGCCCGCGCGTTCCTGGCCGGGGCGGGCATCGCGGACGGGGATCCCCTGATCGTGGGCGGGTCGACGTGGCCGGGAGAAGAGCGGATTCTGCTCGAGAGCTTCGGGCGGCTGCGCGGGGCGGTGCCGGGCCTCAAGCTCGTGCTCGTGCCGCGTCACGCCGAGCGGCGCGCGGCGGTCGAGGCGGAGATCCGGCGGGCGGGCCTGCGCTACGTCATGCGCAGCGATCCCGCGAGCCGGGGGCCGGCCGACGTCGTGCTGGTGGATACCACGGGCGAGCTGGCGGACTTTTATGCCTGCGCGACGGTCATTTTCGTGGGCAAGAGCCTGACGCAGCACGGCGGCCAGAATGCGATCGAGCCGGCGGCGCTGGGCAAGCCGGTCGTCGTGGGCCCGAACATGGAGAATTTCCCGGTTGTGATCGAGGAGCTGGTTGCCGCCGGCGCACTGCTGCAGGTGCAGGATGCGGCGGAATTGGAAGCCGCGTTGCGGATGTTGCTGGCGGACCCGGGGCGCCGCGAAACGCTGGGCGCGCGGGCGGGTGCGGCCGTGCGCGAACGTCGGGGCGCTACGGAGCGGAGCGTGGCGCGGCTGGCGGAGACGCTGGCAGGCGGCGCAGGGCCAGGAGCAGCCACGCATACTGGGCCGTAAGGCAGACGAGCAGGGCGGCAGGGCCGAGGAGGCCGCCGCCGGGCTTGAGGCGCGTGAGCAGGGGGTGCAACAGGAAGACGTTCATCCAGCCCGCCGACACCACGGATTCGGACACGCCGCAACGTCGGAGCAGGCTGGGGATGACCGCATAGCAGCCCAGTCCGTAGCAGAGGAGCAGCCAGCGTCCGTAAACCGGTGCGAGGCGGGCCCCGGCGCGGCGGGCGCGGAGCAGGGGACGGCAGGCAACGGCCGTCCCGGCCGCCATGCCCAGGGAGAAATGAAGCGCCGAGTGGGCCATGTTCAGTCCGTCTCCCGCAGAGCCATTTCCCGCCAGGCCGCAGCGCTCAAGGCGGCGGCCATGAGCACGAGCCCGAGTCCGAAGAGCGGCGAGTCGGATTCCAGGCGGTCGATGGTGTAGTGGAACAGGAAGATATCCGTCCAGGGCGAGCGGGCCAGGCGGAGGTAGAGGCCGGACCAGCCCAGGAGGCGCGGGATATCGGGGGCGACGGCCCAGAGCGCGCCCGCGGCCATGGCGGCCGGCACGACCGTGAGCAGCCGAAGGGACGCGCGGGCGCGGCGCCGGACGTACAGGATCAGTCCGACGGCAAACGGGAACGCCGCGCCGAGCAGAAGCTGGTTCATCGTTGCCCAGCATAACGCGCCGCCGCGCCGGCAACAACCCCGAAGCCGCCCGGCCGGATCAGGGACGGCGGGGACACTCGACGGCCGTCCCGGCGGCCTGCAGGCGGGCGAGGAGATGATCCAGCCGCCGGCGGACCCCGGCGACGGCGGCGTCATCGCCGGGGGGCGCCAGGCAGGTGCTGACATGGCCGCCCAGGGCGAAGTCGCAGGAGCGCCGGCCGCCGCCGGCGGCGAGCGTCAGGCGTCCGGTGTAGCGCGTGATACGCAGCCATTCCCGGATCGTCTCGCTGGATTGCACGTCCAGCCGGATCCGCTCGGGTTGCCGTCTGCGAATGTAATCGACGCAGTCATCCGCGTTCAACGGACGCCCCGTCAGCCGATACCAGGGTGTTTTCATGCCGAATTCGAAATCCGTTTGCCGATCTGCGTTTCGTTACGCACCAGGTTGCCTGATGCAGATCCTGTGCCAAACCTGTTTCCACCCGCCCAGGAGCCTTTTTGGCGAGATCCGTTAAATAGCATTGCATGGGGCCGTGCAATATCATAGCAATAGCGTTACATGGAAAGGGTACATGAAGGCATTTGAACCTGTTTTGCTGGGGATTTGGCGGGAAGCGGGCCGGCACATAGAGATTGGAGCGTGTTTGCGGTCGGTGGCGAACATGGTGCGGGACGTGTTGCCGGTCGAGCGGATGGTGATCTGTTACCTGGATGAGCCGGCGCGTTTGTTGGAGACACT
>JAFGIZ010000317.1 GCA_016929365.1 Lentisphaerota bacterium | reverse complement strand
GGTGGACGGACCCGCGTGTGGTGGAGAGCAAGGACGTCACGGCGCGGGAGGGCTATCTGCTGAACCGGGCGGAGTCCCCGTGGGCGCTGATCAATATCGACGGGTACGAACTGATCCGCTAGAGGCGAAGAGGTAGATGGCGCGCAATGAGAGGATGATCGCCCTCGACGTCGGGGCCAGCAAGCTGGTGCTGGCCGAGTTCGGGATTTCGCGCGGGGGGGAACTGGAGCTGCTGGACTACGGCATTGCGCCGCTGGCCGCGGGCGGCGAGAGCGAACTCGACGCCTCGGCGTACATTGTGTCGGCCACACGGGACCTGATGCGCGAGCGGTCGATCCGTCCGGCCCCGCTCTTGATGGCCATGTCGGGGCAGGCGGTTTTCCCGCGTTACGTCAAGTTGCCGCCGGTCTCGCGCGACAAGGTCTTCCAGATCATCCAGTACGAGGCGGAGCAGAACGTACCCTTCCCGATCAACGAGGTGGTCTGGGATTACCAGCTTGTGGAGGACGCCGCCGACGAGCTGAACGTCATGCTGGTGGCGGTGAAGACGGAGAACGTGAAGCGCCTCACGGATGCCGTGGGCGCGGCCGGCCTGGAGCCGGAAGTGGTGGATGTCGCGCCGATGGCGCTGTACAACTGCGTGCGCTACAATTACCCGGACCTGGCGGGATGCACGCTGGTGCTGGATATCGGGGCGCGCTCTTCGAACCTGATCTTTATCGAGGGCAACCGTGTGTTCACCCGCAGTGTGCCCGTGGCGGGCAACGCGATCACGCAGGAAATCGCCAAGCAGTTCGGGGTCGATGCCGCCGAGGCGGAGGCGCTGAAACGCGAGCACGCGTATGTGGGGCTCGGCGGTGTGTACGCGGAGGCCGAGAACGAGACGGCGGACCGGGTCTCGAAAATCGTGCGGAGCGTGGTGACGCGCCTGCATGCGGAGGTCAACCGTTCGATCAACTTTTACCGCAGCCAGCAGGACGGGAACCCGCCGGTGTACGTGCTGCTGGCCGGCGGCGGGGCGGTTATCCCGCACATGGATACGTTTTTCCGCGAGAAGCTGAAGTGCGAGGTGGATTACCTCAACCCCTTCGTCAATGTCCCGGTTGCCGAGGGGCTGGACACGGAGCGGGTCAGCGGCGATGTGCAGGTGCTGGGCGAGGTGGTCGGGCTGGGCTTGCGGCGCGCCTTGACCTGTCCCATGGAGATCAATCTTCTGCCGCCGGACCTGGTGAAGCGCAAGGCGTTGCGGCGCCGGCAGCCGTTCTTCGCGCTGGCGGCCCTGGGGCTGGTCCTGATTCTCCTCTGCTGGTGGGTATACTTTTACCGGATGCGCGAGACCCTGGCCGTGCGGGTGGTCAACGTGGAGCAGCGGATTGACCGCCTGGACGCGGTCAACAGTCAGCTGGAGGCGGTGCGGCGGCTGCAGCGCGCCGCGGGCCGCCGTGCGGGGGCCGTCGTGGACCTGATCGCGCTGCGGACGCGCTGGATCGAGATGCTGAACGCGATCCATGACCGGCTGGCCGACGGGATGTGGCTGAGCGAGGTCAAGCCGGTGGTGACGGACGGCGTGGTGGCCGGGATCCTGATTTCGGGGCAGGGCTTCGTGGATAGACTGGAGGGCGCGGGCGAGGCCTCGGCAATCGAAGCGTTTCGTAACCGGCTGGTTGAGGCGCCGTTCTTTACGGAGGAAACGCGGATTACCCGGCAGCCGGTCGCGGGTACCGAAGCGTTTGCGCGCGAATTCACGATTGAGCTGGCGCTGAAGGAAGGGTTGCGGGTGGAATAGCCCCATGACGAAAAAACGGATTGTCTTGATCGTGGCGGGCGGCATCGCCGTGCTCCTGGTGCTGGGCGCGGCATTCCTCCTGTTCCGCGGAATACGGGGTTTTGCGGAAGCCGAGCGCAAGCTGCAGAACGCGGAAGCCAAGCTGCGGCGTTTTTACGGGGAAGATCCGTTTCCCTCGCGGGAGAACGTGGCACGCGTACGGGAGAACGCCGACGTCCTGGAGCAGTGGGGCGAAAAGCTGGTCGCGGCCCTGGGCGAGGGACAGATCGAGGTCCCGCAGAAGACGCCCTCGACCTTCATGAACTTGCTGAGCGTCACGGAAAACGGCCTGGTGCGCCTGGCGGAAGCCTCGGGCACGGACCTGCCGGACGGGTTTACGTTCGGGTTCGGGCGGTATTCGGCGCAGGGCATTCTGCCCGCGCCGGGCGACGTGCCGCGCCTTACGGAACAGCTCATGCTGGTCGACCGCCTGTGCCGCATTCTGCTGGACGAACGGGTGCGCGCGATCACGCGGCTGGAACGGGAGACCTTCGAGCGGGATGAGACGGCGGAGCCGGAAGCGGCGCGTGCGCCGGCGCGGCGGACACGGCGGCCGGCGCGGCGGCCGGCGCGGGGCGAGAGCGGGGAGGACGCGCCGGACGCGGTGGGGCCGGAGGGGTCGTTCGATTTCTTCTCGAAACAGCATTTCAGTATGGCCTTCACGGCCCACGAACGGGCGGTGGTGGGGATCCTGAACCGACTGGCGGCGGAACCGCTGTTCCTGGTGGTGACCAGCGTCCGCGTGACCAAACCGCGGGGGGACGTGGAGCTGCCGAGCTTCTCGGTGGAAGCCGAGACGCCGGGGGCCGTGAGCGGCGCCGGCGGAGGCGAATCCCCCTCGCGGCGCGAGCGTATCGTGTGCGGTCCGGAGAAGGCCGTTCCCATGGAAGTTACGCTGGAGTTGGATGTGTACCGGTTTGCCGGGCAGAGCGGAGAGGATGAGGAGGCCTAGACCGTGTTGAACCGGCATGCCATGCTGAACTGGGTTCAGAACCACTACGACAAGCTGGTCGCGCTGGTCATGCTGGTCGGATTGCTCGCGTCCCTGCTCTATTTAGCCTTCCAGGTGGGGATGACACAAAGCCGCCAGCGTCAGTTCGTCGACCGCATCGACGCGATGCGGCCCGCGCATCAGGACGCGACCGGCGTGGATCCCGCCGTGTACGAGCGGGCGATGCAGGCGGTGCGGCAGCCGGCCCAACTCGGCGGGTGGACCAATGCCCTGTTTGTGCCGGAAGTGCGCGTCTATTGCGTGGATTGCCGGCGGCCGATACCGTATGAGGCCGAGGTGTGCCCGTTTTGCGCCGCGGAACAGCCGGTGGACAAGGAAGAACGGGAGGACTGGGACGGCGACGGCGACGGGATGTGGGACTCCTGGGAGCGGGCCCAGGACCTGGACCCGCGCGACGCGCGGGACGCGGAGCTGGATCCCGACGGCGACGGCTTTACGAACATCGAAGAATTCGGCGCGGACCCGCGTACCGATCCGCACGACGAGGACGACGCGCCGCCGATCACGGCCAAGTTGCGGCTGTTGGAACTGGTCCCCGACCCCTTTAAATTGCGCTTCAAGAGCGTGATCGGGATGCCCGACGGTTCGCGAAAGTTCGCGATCAACACGCGGGGCAATACCCGGACCTATTTCCGGAAGCTGGGCGAAGACGTCGAGGGGTTCACGCTGTTCCAGTATGAGCCGCGCCGGGAAATGCAGGACGTGGGCGGCATCCGCCGCGAGGTGGACATGTCGGTCCTGACGCTGCGGCGCGGGGAAAAGCTGATTCCGCTGGTGCGCGGGAAAGACGTGCAATATAACGAATACACGGCCCGCCTGCGCTTCACGCCGGACGGGACGGAATACACGGTGCGCATCAACGACGAGCTGGTTCTGCAGCGGAAAAAGTACCGGGTTATTAGTATTGACACGGAAAGAGAAAGTTTAGTACTACGACGCCTGCACGATGGCCGGGATCTGGTCGTCCGCAGGATGCCTCAGCGGGTAACGGAAAAGACGAGCCGCACGAGCGATTTTTGATGCCACGCGGATCGGGGAGATCGTCCTTCATGATATACGACTACGCAAAGCGCCTTACTGTTCTCCTGTGCGTGTTCCTGGCGGCCTGGTCCGTGGTGGGGCAGACTGACGAAACCGCGGAGCTCGCGGCGGAAGAGTTGTTGATTGAAGAGGCGCTGAACGGGCAGCTCGCCGATGAAAATGAGGCCGAGCTCGATGCTTTGCTTGAAGAAGCGGGACTGACGGAAGAAGCCGGTCTGCCGGAAGTGCCCCTGGATGCCGCGGGGGCCGGGGCGGCAATCGAAACGCTGCCGGACGGCACGGTGACGGCCGAAGCGCCCGCCGAGGCTACAGCGGAGATTGCGGCCGAGCCGGACGCCGTCCCTGAGAAGGGCGTCACGCCGGCCGCCGAGGCGATGGCCGAGGAAGCGGCCGTTGAGGAGTCGTTGGAAAAAGCGGTTCTTGAAGAAGCGGCCGTTGAGGAGTCTGTGGAAGAAGCGGCTGCCGAAGCTTTTGTGGACGCAGCGGTGATGGAGGCGGAGACCGCGCCGGAGGAACGTGTGGAGGAGGCCGTGACGGAACCGGAGGCAGTCGGCATGCTCGAGCCGCCGGCGCCGGCCGCCGGGGAGTTGATGGATGAAGCGGCTGCCGGGGAGTGGGTAGAAGAAGCGGCCGCCGGGGAGTTGGTGGACGAAGCGGCTGCCGGGGAGTTGATGGACGAAGCCGTGATGGAGCCGGAAGCGGGGGAAGCCGTGGCGGATATGTTGGAGACGGAGGAATCGCTTTCGGAGGATGTGGAGGAACCGTCGGCTGAAACGGTTGCGGCTGAGGACGCAGCGGCTGAAGATGCGGCTGTCTTTGCCGAGGCGCTTGAGCTGGAAGCGCCGGCCGATCAGGGTGCAGAAGCCCCCGGGGAGCCGGAGCAGGGCGAAGCGCCCGTGATTGCAGAGGACCTGGACCAGGTGGTCGAGGAGGCGTTTCGCGAGGCGATAGCGGAAGGGGTGCCGCAGGCACCGGTGCTTCCGGAGCCGGCCGTTCCGCGCGGCCCGGCGGCGCCCGGGGTCGGTGCGCCGGCGGCGGACGTTACGGCGCGGGTCGCGGCGGAAGTGGCGCGCAACGCGGAATTGTCCATGCTGGCCGAAAGCGAGATCTTGCGGCGGCAGGCGTTTCTGCAACATGCGGATGATCGTATCGAAGCGGCTGAAGCGGCGCTGGGTAAACGGCGCTACCAGGAGGCGATCCGCGCGTTCGAGCAGGGTGTATCGGCCTTGAAACAGGCCGGCGAGGGCCGGGAGGCCGAATCCCTGCGTGAGACGGCCCGCGGCGGTCTCGGAGAGGCCTATTACCGCCTCGCGCTGGCCTACCGCCAGCAGCGCGACCTGGACAACGCGGAGCAGGCGGCCCGCAGCGCGGACGCCTACGGGCACCGCCGTGCGGGCAAGCTGCTGGAGATGATCGCCGCGGCGCGGGAAGCGCCCGAGGAGCCGGAGGCCGAAGAAGAGGAACGCGTGGCACGCTGGCGGCAGCCCGAGTACCAGGAGGCCCAGGAGAGCATCAAGGAGCGCCTGCGTCTCGGCCGCGAGTATTTTATCACCCAGGAATACGACAGGGCGCAGCTTATGTTCGAAAGCGTCTTGAAGCGGGATCCGCACAATACGGAAGCGATCCGCATGCTGCAGAAGGTGACGCAGAAGCTGTATGACATCGCGTCGCTGGAGCTGGAATCCACCCGGAAGGATATGATGTACCAGCTCCGCAAGACCTGGAGCCGGCGCAACTACGCGCTGGCGGAGGAGGAAGGCGAACTGGAGGCGCTGGCGCCGCGCCGGCGGACTCCGCCCGAGGAAGCCCAGGCGCGCAAGCGGATCCTGGATAAAATGGGCCGGATTGTCATTCCGGAACTCGACTTCCGGCAGGCGAATATCCACGACGTGATTGATTTTCTCCAGGAAGCCAGCGTCGAGTTCGACAAGGAGTCCGAGGAAGGCGAGCAGCGGGGCGTGAACATCATTTTGAACCTGCGTTCGGAACGGCGGGGCGAGGCGGGGCTCGGAGCGGGGCCGGCGGATCCGTTTGCCGCAGCGCTGGAAGCCGACACGGGCACGGGCGGCGGCGCGGGAACCGATGTCCAGAGCATCACGTTCAGCGCGCGCCATATTTCACTGCTGGAAGCGCTGGACATCGTGACCAACGTGGCCGACCTCAAGTACCGCATCGAAGGCAGCGTCGTGATGGTGGTGCCCTCGGATGCCCCGGCGGGGGCGATTGTACACCGGATGTACGACGTCCTGCCGACGGTGATCGAGCGCATCGGGGAAATCGCGCCGGAATTCGGCACGGGCGGCGGGCGCGGCGGCGCCGGAGATTTCATGACACTGGAAAGCGGCGGCATCGGCGGCGATACGGTGGACCTGAAGGAGTTTTTCGGGGGCATGGGCGTGCAGTGGCCCATGGGCTCGTCGATCAAGTACATCCCCGCGCTGGGCAAACTGGTGGTGGCGAACACGGCGGACAACCTGACCGTATTTGAGAATATCCTCTCGGTGCTGGACGTGATTCCGAAGCAGGTCGAAATTGAAGCGCGCTTCGTGGAGGTGCTGCAGACCGACCTGGACTCGCTCGGGTTCGAATGGATCCTGACGGACGACTGGGAAGTGGCGACGAAAAAGGGGCAGGGGAACGTGCCGGTCGGCGGACAGCAGCGGATTATCGTGCCCGGGAACGAGGGGTCGGGCGGCTTCACCACGGGCAACCGTTACCTGACGGAGGGGCTGCCGGGTGTTACGGAGGCAGTGCCGATTGCCGACGACGTCCTGTCCATTGCCGGCGTGTTAACGAACCCGGAACTGACGTTCGTGTTGCACGCGCTGCAGCAGAAGGGGAGCACGGACCTGTTGTCGGCGCCGAAGGTGACCACGCAATCCGGGCAGGAAGCCACGATCAAAGTCGTCACGGAATACATCTATCCCACGGACTTCGAGGTTACGGAAGTGCTGGGCGAGACCCAGACGGGAACGTCGATCATCATCGGCGGGATCGTGGAACCCAGCGGGTTCGAGACGCGCGAGGTCGGCGTGATCCTGTCGGTGCTGCCCGAAGTGAGCCCGGAAGGGCAGATGATCAACCTCACGCTTCAGCCGGAAGTGGTGGCCGAACCGACGTTCAAGAATTACGGGACCACGTACACGGATGAAGAGGGCCGGGAGCAGCAGCTGAACATGGAGCAGCCGTTTTTCCATACGCGGTCCATCTCGACGAGTATCCTGATTTACAACGGCGCCACGGTCGTGATGGGCGGCATGATCACCGAAAACCGTCAGGACGTGGACGACAAGGTTCCTTTTCTCGGCGACGTTCCGCTGATCGGCCGGTTTTTCCAGAGCCGTTACGAACGCAGCGAAAAGCGCAACCTGCTGATTTTTGTAACCGCCCGTCTTGTGGATCCGGCCGGAATACCGGTTGCGCGGCCGCAGGGCGCCATCGAAGAAGCCTTGAGTCCGCCGACCGAGGAATAGTCCCGGGGACATGCGCCGGAGAACGGCGCGGCGGATATCAGGCGAGCCCGTTGGATTATTCATGAGATTCGTCCTGATTGACGGCCTGGCCGTCGCCTATCGGGCCTATTACGCGATTCGCGGGTTGAAGACGCGTGACGGACGGCCGACCAACGCCGTGTACGGATTTATCCGGATGGTCCGCCAGCTGCGCGAGGTCTGGAAGCCGACGCACTGGGGGGTGTTTTTTGACGGGGGATTGCCGGCAGGGCGCACGGCGCTGCTGGAGACGTACAAGGCGCAGCGGCCGGAGATGCCGGAGGACCTGGCGGCACAGCTGCAGGTGGTGGATGCCTACCTGGATCGGGCGGGAATCTTCTGGATGCTGCGGGAAGGCGTGGAAGCGGACGACTTGATCGCCTCGGTGGCGCAACGGGCGGCGGGCGAGGCGGAGACGGTCTGCGTGGCCACGAACGACAAGGATTTGTACCAGATTGTGAACGACACGGTACGCATCGTGGCCATGACGGGCAAGGGCGAGGCGATGGGGCCCCGGGAGGTCGAAGCGAAGACGGGTGTCGCGCCCGGGCAGATTGTGGACTGGCTCGCGCTGGTCGGGGATGCGTCGGACAATATTCCGGGGGTTCCGGGGATCGGACCCAAGACCGCCGCGCGCCTGTTGCGTGAGCACGGCACTCTGGATGCCGTGCTGGATGGATTGGGCGCCATGCCGGCGGGCAAGGTGCGGGCGGCCCTGGAGGCGCATCGCAACCACGTGGCCCGGAACCGGGAGCTGGTGCGGCTGGATTGCGGCCTCGGGGATCTGCCGGACTGGGACGCGATGCGCGCGGCGCCCGAGGATCCGGCCGCCCTGGTGCCGTTTTACGAAGCGCACGAGTTCAGCACGCTGGCGCGCGAAGCGCGGGAGCAGGAGTGGAACGGATTGGCGTTACCGGGGGTATAGCGTGCGGCAAGAGCCTGGTCGGGCGGATCCTGGACGAGGCGGGGGTTCCGGTGCTGGAGGCCGATCACGTGGCCCATGGACTGATGGCACCCGGCCGTGCGGTCTATCGGGCCGTGGTGGATGCTTTCGGAACGGACATTCTGGACGGAGCGGGGCACATCGACCGCGGCGTCCTGGGGAGACGGGTTTTCGGGGAAGCGGCGGCACGGAAGCGCCTGGAGGCGCTGGTGCACCCCGCGGTGATCCGGGCGTGGCGGACCTGGCTGGACGCCCAGGGGGGGACGGCGGCCGCGGCGGTGATCGTGCCGCTGTTGTTCGAGGCCGGTGCGGCCGATGACTGGTCGGCCGTGATTTGCGTGGCGGCCTCGCGGGCGACCCAGGCGGCGCGCCTGCGGGAGCGGGGCCTCGACGGGGAAGCGGCCCGCCGCCGGATGGCGGCGCAGATGCCGCTGGATGAAAAAATAGAGCTTTCGGACTACGTGATCGTCAACGACGGCGATATCAACCGGGTCCGCAGGCAGACGGAAAGAATACTGGAACATATCCTGAACGGGAAAGAGAGCAGCTATGAGAAACAATAACGGAAACCGACGGCCCAGGCATGGACGGGGCAGCCGCAAGCGGCCTGCCGGAACCCGCCGCAGCGTGCCGAGTATGAACGATCCGCGCTCCCGGGATCGCGGAGAGGACGAGGCGCAGGAGGAGTTTCACACGGTGGAGCCTGAATCGGACAAGCGCAGCGGACAGGTATTGAGCCTCTATGAACTGCAGGCCATGCCGGTGCCGGAGCTGCAGGCGCTGGCCGACGAGCTGGAGCTCAAGGACCTGGGCGCGCTGCAGAGTCACGAACTGATTTTCGAGATTCTCAAAGCGCATGCCCGGCAATCGGGCCGGATCTACAGCAAGGGCGTTCTGGAAATCCTGCCCGATAATTTCGGTTTTCTGCGTTCGGAACACAGCAATTACCTGCCGTGTCCGGAGGATATTTACGTGTCCCCCTCGCAGATTCGGCGCCTGTCGCTTAGAACGGGCGACCTGGTTGAAGGCGAAATCCGGGAACCCAAGGACAAGGAGCGCTTTTTCGCGCTCTACCGCGCCGACAAGGTCAACGGCCGGGAACCGGAAGAGCGGCGGTCCCGGGTGCCGTTTGAGAACCTGACGCCGATCTTTCCCGATCAGCGGATCCAGCTCGAGCGCGAGCCGGAGCAGATTTCCATGCGGGTCCTGGACCTGTTTACGCCTACCGGACTGGGGCAGCGGGGGCTTATCGTGGCGGCGCCGCGTACGGGCAAAACGGTCCTCTTAAAAGAGATCGCGAACAGTATTTCCGCCAACCATCCCGACATCTACCTGATTATCCTGCTGGTGGACGAACGGCCGGAAGAAGTGACGGATATGCAGCGCAACACCAAGGCGCATGTCTTGAGCTCGACGTTTGACGAAACGCCGGACCGGCATGTGCAGATCGCGGAGCTCGTGATCGAAATGGCCAAGCGGATGGTCGAGGGCGGGCAGGACGTCGTCATCCTGCTGGACAGTATTACCCGCCTGGCGCGGGCCTACAATACCTTGCAGCCGCACAGCGGCAAGATCCTCTCCGGCGGCGTGGACGCCAACGCCTTGCACAAGCCGAGGCGCTTCTTCGCGGCCGCGCGCAACATTGAGAACGGGGGCAGCCTGACCATTATCGCCACGGCGCTGGTGGAGACGGGCAGCCGTATGGACGACGTGATTTTCGAGGAATTCAAGGGCACGGGCAACATGGAGCTGTGCCTGGACCGGAGCCTCGTGGATAAGCGGGTGTTCCCGGCCCTGAACGTCGAACGTTCCGGAACGCGCAAGGAGGAGCTGCTGCTCCACCCGGACGAATTGAGCCGCATCTGGGTCCTGCGGCGCGCGGTGAACGGCGTGCCGCCGGTGGAGGCGATGGAGATGATCGTCAACCGTCTCAAGAAAACCAAGAGCAATGCCGAATTTTTGCTTTCCATGAAGGAATAGGGTGGTAGGGTCTGAGCCTTTATGAAACCGGAAGTCCATATCGAGGACGCGGGGCCGTGCCGCAAGGTCATGCACGTGCGGGCCCCGACGGAGCAGGTTGCCCCGGATTACGACGACGTGGTTCGCGCCTACCGGCGGGCGGGGCGCGTGCCGGGGTTCCGCCAGGGCAAGGCCCCGGCCGCCGTGGTGGAGCGGCATTACGGCAGGCAGATTGCGGAAGACGCCAAGGAACGGCTCGTGCCGCGGCTGTA
The DNA here is from genome assembly GCA_016929365.1 of Lentisphaerota bacterium. Lineage (GTDB taxonomy): Bacteria > Verrucomicrobiota > Kiritimatiellia > UBA8416 > JAFGIZ01 > JAFGIZ01. Next base: position 4,032 of record JAFGIZ010000317.1, on the reverse strand, counting down.
CCGCGAGGCGCTGGAGGAAGCCGGCATCACCCCGGTCGCCATTGTCGAGGTCAAGCACGTCTCCTTTGCCAAGGCCACCGGCCTGTCGTTCGACGTGGTCATGGATGTCGCCCCTGAATTCAAGCTGCCGCGTTATAAGAAGCTGTCGCTGAAGGGCGAAAAGGTGACCGTCAGCGATGAGGACGTGGAGCAGACCCTGGAGCAGTTGCGCGAACGGGAGGCGAAGTACGAGGACGTCACGGGCCGGCCGGTGCGGGACGGGGACCTGACCCGGCTGGATTTCACGGGGCGGGTGGACGGAAAAGCCGTGGGCGACGTGGAGCCCGCCGCGGCGGCGTTGAGCGAAGGCCGGGATTTCTGGCACCGGGTGGGCGGCGACGAGGCCATCCCGGGACTCTCGGAAGGGGTGAAGGGGGCCTCGGAAGGAGAGACCCGAGACCTGAGCAGCCGGTTTCCGGATGATTCACCCTATACCGGCCTGCGCGGACGGGAGGCGGAATTCCGGGTGACGGTGCGGGGCATCCGGGAGCGGGTGCCGCCTGCCGTTGATGCCGCCGACTTTCTGAAGACCTTCGACGCGGAGACGCCGGAAGCGTTGCGGGAGCGTATCCGCAAGGATGTGACGGCATATCGTGAAGAAGGGGAACGGGACCGGTTGCGCGGCGAGCTGTCGCGCAGGCTGATCGAGCAATGCGCGTTCGACCTGCCGCAGTCGGTCGTGGAGCAGGAGACGCGGCTGATGGTGCGGGAGACCGTGCAGCGCATGGCGATGCAGGGCGGGACCCGCGAGCAGATCGAGCAGCAGCAGGACGCGATTTATAACCGTGCGGTCGAATCGTCCCGGGACCGCGTGGCCTTGCGGTATATCCTGAGCCGCATTGCCGATGCGGAGCATCTGGACGCGGAGGACGCGGAGGTGGAGCAGCGGATCGAAGCCATGGCCCGGGCCCACCGGACGCCCCCGGAACGCCTGCGGGCGGAGATCGAGAAACGGAACGGTATCGAGGGGCTGAAGAGCGATATCCGCGGAGAGAAGGCGCTGAACTTCGTATTGGAGCATGCCAAGATCAAGACGTAGCGCGCCGGATCCAGCGGTGTGCGGCGGGCGCGTGCGGCGCAACGGGCGCGCGGGTTAAGCAAGGCGGTGGCGGGACGGATATGGAAAGGAAACGGTAATGGACGTACGGAACCAGGCGCTGGTGCCGATGGTGGTCGAGCAGACGGGCCGCGGCGAGCGGGCCTATGACATCTTTTCGAGGCTGTTGAAAGACCGGATTATCTTCATTGGCACCGGGATCAACGACGACATCAGCAATCTGATCATCGCGCAACTTCTGTTTTTACAGGCGGAAGACGCGGAGAAGGACGTGAGCGTGTACATTAATTCGCCGGGCGGGGCCGTTACCGCGGGCCTGGCGATTTACGACACGATGCAGTTCCTGAAATGCGACGTGGCCACATATTGCGTAGGCCAGGCGACGAGTATGGGGGCCGTGCTGCTGGCGGCGGGAACGCAGGGCAAACGGTTTGCGCTGCCTAACGCACGAATGATGATCCACCAGCCGTGGGGCGGGGTGCAGGGTCAGGCCGCCGATATCAGCATCCAGGCCAAGGAGATCCTGCGGTTGCGCGACCGCGTGAACGAGATCCTGGCGTTCCATACAGGCAAGGCGCTGGACGTCGTGGCGAAGGATACGGACCGCGATTTCTACATGTCGGCCGAAGAATCGCGGGAGTACGGGCTGGTGGATGAAGTGGTCAAGAGCCGCAAGGAAGCCGACCGCAAGAAAGGGCGCAAGCGGTGAGCCGCCGTCCGGCAGAGACGACCTGCTCGTTCTGCGGCCGGCCGGCCGAGGAAGCCGGGCCGCTGGTGACCGGGCCCGGGGTGCGCATCTGCGAGCAGTGCGTGGGGCGCTGCCGGGGGCTTCTGGCGGGGCGCCGGGATGAGGGTGAGGAGGAGCAGCGGACGCATGCGCTGAAGGTTCCCGCGCCCCACACCATCAAGGAGCGCCTGGACCGCGATGTGGTGGGCCACGAGCGCGCGAAGCGTATCCTGTCGGTGGCCGTGCACAATCACTACAAGCGGGTCAAGCAGGAGCTGACGGGCGGCGCGCCGAATCCCGAGTACGCGGATGTGGCGATTGAAAAGAGCAACGTGCTGTTGATCGGTCCGACCGGAACGGGCAAGACCCTGATGGCGCACACGCTGGCGGCCATGCTCGATGTGCCCTTTGCCATTACCGACGCGACGACGCTGACCGAGGCGGGCTACGTCGGCGAGGACGTCGAGAATATCCTGCTCACGCTGATCCAGAACGCGGACGGGGATATCGGCTGGGCGGAACGGGGCATTATCTACGTCGACGAGATCGATAAGATCGGCCGCAAGACCGAAAATGTGTCCATTACGCGCGACGTCTCGGGCGAAGGGGTGCAGCAGGCCCTTTTGAAAATTCTCGAGGGCACGCGGGCGCGGGTTGCGCCGCAGGGCGGGCGCAAGCACCCCCAGCAGCAGTACATGGAAATCGACACCAGCCATATCCTCTTCATTTGCGGGGGGGCGTTTGTCGGCCTGGACGGCATCGTCAACCGCCGCATCGGCAAGCGGACCCTGGGTTTTCTCGATGCCGAGGCCCCCTGGGCCGCCGGGGCGCTGAACGGGGCGGGCCTTCCGGTGGAGCCGGAGGATCTGGTCGGGTACGGCCTGATCCCCGAGTTGATCGGCCGTCTGCCCGTGGTGACGTGCCTGAGCGATTTGACCGAAGCCGACCTGGTGCGGATCCTCACGGAGCCGAGGAACAGCATGGTGAAGCAGTACCGGAAGCTGCTGGATATGGAGGGGATCGGGCTGTCCTTTACCGGGGCCGCCTTGCGCGCCCTGGCCCGGCAGGCCAAGGGGCGCGGGATGGGGGCGCGCGGGTTGCGGGCCATCCTGGAAGATTTGATGTTGGACGTGATGTTCGAGGCGCCCGGCCTGGGCAAGCGGGGGACGATTCGCATCACCAAGCAGATGGTGGAGAAGCCGATCCTGGGTCGCGAGGCGGTCGCCAGGGCGGTCAAGATTGCATGAGCCCGCGGGTCAGGCGCGGAGCTCGGGAGAAAAGTGCCTTATGAGGTTTTTTATTGCCGCGGAAAACGACCCGGCGGAAACACGGACGGCGATGGTGCCCGACGTGGTCAGCAAACTGTGCGGCCTGGACGGCGAGGTGGCGGTACAGGCGGGTATCGGCCGGTCTCTCGGCCTGCCGGACGCGGCATACGCCGAGGCGGGTGCGGCGGTGGAACCGGCAACGGCGGCGGGCGAGGCGGATGTGGTCATGCGTCTGAATCCGCCTTCGCGGGAGGATGTAGCCCGGCTGCGGCGCGGGTCGGTGCACATCGGTCTTCTGAATCCGTTTCGCAACGGACCCGTGGTCCGGGAACTGGCGGACGCGGGCGTGAGCGCGATCTGCATGGAATTGATACCCCGTACGACCCTTGCGCAGAAAATGGACGCGTTGAGTTCGCAGGCCAACCTCGCGGGGTACGCGGCCGTGATCCTGGCCGCGGAGCGGCTGGACCGCATCCTGCCCATGATGATGACGCCGGCCGGCACGATTCCGCCCGCCAAGGTATTCGTTATCGGCGCGGGGGTGGCGGGATTGCAGGCCATTGCCACGGCTCGCCGCCTGGGGGCGCGGGTCGAGGCCTTCGATACGCGGCCGGTGACGGCCGAACAGGTCGAGTCGCTGGGGGCGCGGTTCGTCACGGTGGACCTCGGCGAGACGGGGGAGACGGATGACGGGTACGCGCGGGAGCTGACGGCGGAGCAATTGGAACGGCAGCGCCAGGCGATGGCGCGGCACGCCGCGGCGGCAGACGTGGTGATCACGACGGCCCAGGTGTTCGGCCGGCCCGCACCCCGAATTCTAACGCGCGCGATGGTGGAGCAAATGCGTCCCGGCAGCCTGGTCGTGGATATGGCCGTTGAGACGGGCGGCAACGTGGAAGGCTCCGAAGCGGGGCAGGAAACGGATATCGGCGGGGTCCGCG
>JAFGIZ010000316.1 GCA_016929365.1 Lentisphaerota bacterium | reverse complement strand
CCGGACGAGGTGATCTCGCCGGAGGAGCTGGAATCGTACCTGGAGTTGCTGCGGGGCATGGACATCGAGATCATCGAGTCCTCGGAGGTCGACAAGTACCGCAAGAAGACGACGGAGAAGCGGCGGCGGGGGCGGGAGAGCCGGCTCGATTTCTTTGACGACCCGATTCGCATGTACCTGCACCAGATGGGTCAGGTCCCGTTATTGACCCGCGAGCAGGAGGTGGAGATCTGCAAGCGGATCGAAGACGCGGAGATCCATATCCGGAGGCTGTTCAACCGCGTGGGCGTCTGCGCCTCGTACTATCTCAATCTGTGCGAGAAGCTGGAGAACGGCGACGAACGGTTTGACCGCGTGGTCGTGGACAAGTTTGTCGACAGCCGCGAAAAGTACCTGGATATGCTGCCGAAGCTCAAACGGAAGATCGGGCGGGCCCAGGAGACGCTGCAGGGGCATTTCGAAGATTCGCGGAAATCCCGTTTGCGGAAGGCGGAACGGGATCGCAAGACGAAGGCGCTGGTCCGTTACCGCAACACGCTGGCGGAAGCGGTGGAAAACCTGCATTTCAAGCAGAAGGTCGTCGAGTCCCTGGCGGCGGACGTCGACGGGTATTACCGTTCGCTCCGCGCGGCGCTGGCCGATCTCGGCCGTCTGCAGGAGATGCGCCGGAGCAAGAAGCGGGATGCCTTGATGCGTGAGAAACGCAAGCGGATCCGCGAGATCGAAGCGGCGCTGTGCCTGCCGGAGGATGAGGCAGTGGGTTGGCTGGTCGCCTTGCGCGAGCATATGCGCAAGGGGCAGCAGGCGCGCACCGAGATGGTGGAAGCCAACCTTCGGCTGGTGATCAGCATCGTCAAGAAGTACATGAACCGGGGACTTTCCTTCCTGGACCTGATCCAGGAGGGGAATACGGGCCTGATGAAGGCGGTCGAGAAATTCGAGTACCGGCGGGGCTACAAGTTCAGCACGTACGCGACGTGGTGGATCCGCCAGGCGGCGACGCGCGCAATCGCGGACCAGGCGCGAACGATCCGGATTCCCGTGCACATGATCGAAACGATCAACAAGCTCCTGCGGGTGCAGAAGAAGCTGGTACAGGAGTACGGCCGCGAGCCGACGCCCGAGGAGGCGGCGGAAGAGATGGACATGCCGCCGGAGCGGGTGCGGGCGGTTTACAAGATGGCACAACAGCCGATTTCGCTGCAGAGCCCGGTCGGGGACGGCGATGACGCCAACTTCGGCGACTTTATCGAGGACAAGGCGGCGGAGAACCCGTCCGAAATGACGGCGTACAGCATGTTGAAGCACCGTTTGAAAGACGTTCTGGGCACGTTGACCGAGCGGGAGAAGGCGGTTCTGGATTACCGGTTCGGTTTGACGGACGGCTATTCCCGCACGCTCGAGGAGGTCGGCAAGCGGTTTTCGGTGACGCGGGAGCGGATCCGCCAGATCGAGGCGAAGGCCTTGCGTAAGCTGCGGCATCCCACGCGGATGCGCAAGCTGGAGGGGTTCCTGGAGATGAAGTAGCCGGCGCGCACCGGGTGCGGACCGCGGCCCGGGCGGGGGGCGAGGGGCAGATGAAGAGCGCGAAGCGCAGAGAGAAAAGGGGAGACGAGATCCATGTACATGAAGTTCCTGTCGATGGGCGAGGTGTTGATTCTGGTGGCGGCCTTGTCGCTGGGGTGGTTTCTGGTGGGCGTGCTGGCGGGGCAGGCGATGTCCTTCACGCTGTTGGGCCGGCGGAGCCGCAAGCCCGGCGGCGCGCGGGTGGGCGAACCCATGGAGATTTATGTGGGCAACCTGCCGTACAGCATCAAGGAGCGGGAGCTGGAGCGCGCCTTCGGGCGCTACGGGCGCGTGGATTCGGTGCGGATCATCAAGAACAAGTTCAACGGCAAGTCGAAGGGATTCGGATTCGTGGAGATGAGCGATCACGGCGAGGCGTCGGAGGCGGTGCGCGCCCTCAACGGCAAGGATTTCGGCGGGCGCCGGATTGTCGTGAACGAAGCCAAGTCCGAACCGCGGAGTTGAGCGGCCGGGCAACGTGAGCGCCCCTCTGCGATTCATCAGCACGCGCGGCGGGACGGCCCCGCTGAGCTTTCGCGACGCGGTGCTCACGGGACTGGCGCCGGACGGGGGTCTGCTGCTGCCGGAAGCGATTCCGGATGTGCGCGGAGCGCTGGCGGCGTGGCGGGGGCTCCCGTACGGCGAGCTGGCCTGCGAGATCCTGCGCCGCTATGCGGATATCGAGCCCGAGACCCTGCGGGGCCTGGTGGCGCGAAGCCTGGCGTCCTTCCGGCACCCCGAGACGGTTCCAGTGGTGCCGCTGGAGGGGACATGGGTGGCGGAGCTGTTTCACGGGCCGACTCTCTCGTTCAAGGACATTGCGCTGCAGTTCCTGGGGCGCCTCTTCGCCCTGATCCTGGCGGAGCGGGGGACGGAGCTGAACATTGTGGGCGCCACGAGCGGGGATACGGGCAGCGCGGCGATTCACGGCGTGCGGGGGCGGGACCGCATGCGGATTTTCATGATGCATCCCCGCGGGCGCATCAGCGCGGTCCAGGAACGCCAGATGACGACGGTGACGGATGCCAACGTCTTCAACCTGGCGGTTGAGGGCTCGTTTGACGACTGCCAGCGGATCCTGAAGGCGACGTTCGGCGACGCAGGTTTCAAGCAGCGCTTTGCGCTCGGTGCGGTCAATTCCATCAACTGGGCGCGGCTGCAGGCGCAGATCGTGTACTATTTTTACGCGGGGTTGCGGGTCATGGACGCAACCGGCGCGGCGGCGGTGCAATTCTGCGTGCCGACGGGGAATTTCGGGGACATTTTTGCGGGGTACCTGGCGGCACGGATGGGGCTGCCGGTGGCGCGTTTGATTCTGGCCACGAACGCCAACGATATCCTCGCCCGTTTTTTCAACACGGGGGTATACCGGCGCGGGCCGGTGCATGCGACGCTGAGCCCGTCCATGGACATCCAGGTGGCGAGCAATTTCGAGCGGTATCTGTACTACCGCGCCGGGGAAGACCCGGACCGCGTGGCCGCGTGGATGCAAGAATTTGCCGAGACCGGGACGCTGGCTCTGGACGGGGCGGACGGGGGGCATCCCGACGCGCTGTTCGCCGCGGGCGCGGCAGGCGAAAAGGAGACGCTGGAAACGATCCGGGAGACGCATGCGGTGCACGGCTACCTGCCGGATCCGCACACGGCGGTCGGGCTGAGCGTGGCCCGGCGGTTCCGGTCGGACGCGGCGCCGACGGTTTGCCTCGCCACGGCGCATCCCGCGAAGTTCGGGGAGGCGATCCGCCGGGCCACGGGCCGCGACCTGGCGCATCATCCGGTGATCGAGGCGCTGCTGGGCCTGCCGACACGGGCGGACCGGATGGATCCGTCGGTGGAGGCGTTGGAAGGATATATCGAGGAACATGCGCGTCCCGTTCGGGACGCGAACCGGACGCAAGGAGGCGGACATGGCGAGCCTTGAGCAACGCTACGTTGCGGCAAAGGAGCAATACGAAGCCTGGGGCGTGGATTGCGATGCGGCCCTGGACGGGTTGCGGAAGACGGCGCTGTCGATGCATTGCTGGCAGGGCGACGACGTGCGGGGGTTCGAGGGCGCCGGGGACCTGGCGGACGGCGGCATCATGGCGACCGGGAATTATCCCGGGGCGGCGCGGACGCCGGATGCCTTGCGGGCGGACATGGCCGAAGCGCTGCGCCTGATCCCGGGGCGGCATCGCGTGAATCTGCACGCGATCTACGCCGAAACGGGCGGGCGGCGCGTCGAGCGCAACGCGCTCGAACCTGAGCACTTCTCACGGTGGACCGACTGGGCGCGCGACGCGGTAGTCGGCGTCGATTTCAACCCGACGTTCTTCTCGCACCCGAAGGCCGACAGCGGCTTCACGCTG
>JAFGIZ010000026.1 GCA_016929365.1 Lentisphaerota bacterium | reverse complement strand
CTGGTCTGCAAACTGGTGAACGGGTTAATCTGGGTGACGGATAATCTCCGACGCATGTATCCGGACGCGGTATTCCTGGGTGTGGTGCGGGATGGCATGGCCGTGTGCGAGGGGAACATGCGGCGGGGCGCTGACGCGCGGGCGATGGCGCGGCTGTACCGCGACGGCTGCACCCGCATGCTGGCGGCTGCGGACTCCGATCCGCGGTATCACATTATCCGTTTCGAGGATGTTCTGGCCGACCCGCGGGGCATGCTCGAACGGATCTACGGCTACTGCGGGCTGGACGTCGGGGATGTGGACCACGTCCGGTTTGTGGCCGCGCCGACAATCGGGCGGGACGGGTCGCATGCAGTAGCCGCGGGACTCGAGCGCGATGCCCTTGTGTGGCGGCGGCTCGATGAGCTGCCTCGTTTCATACAGGCCGATGTGAACCGGAACCAGCTCCGCCGGTTGCCCGAAGCGGCGCGGGCGTTGATTATCGAAACGGCGGGCGATGTACTGCGCCGCTTCGGGTATCTCGCATGAGTACGTCCTCCGCCCCGATCGCCGGCAACGGGTTCCGGTTTGCCTGTTTTATCGACGCGCTGCGCGGCGGCGGGGCGGAGGAGAACGCCGTGAAGCGCGTACAGGGGCTGACCGCCCGCGGGATGCGGATCGAGCTCGTGGTGGCGCGCGCCCACGGTCCCAACCGCGCCCGCGCCGGAACGCTGCGCGTGGTCGATCTCGGGAGCCGTTCGGTACCGGTCGTGGTCTGGCGATTGATCGCTTACCTGAGACGCGAGCGGCCAGACGTGCTGGCGGCTTCCAATATGATCGCCATTCTGGCCGCGATCTTCGCGGTGAAGTGTTTCAGCCGCCGGACCCGGCTCATCGCCGAGCAGAACACCGTTCTGTCCCGGCAGCTCGAGCACGAACGGCGCCATTCGGACCGATTGGCGATTCGTCTGGCAAGCCGGCTGGTGCCGCTGCTGTATCCCCTGGCCGACATCTGGGTGGCCGTGTCGCGGGGCGTGGCCGAAGACCTCGTCCGGTCGCTGCGGCTCGACGCTGCGCGGGTGCGGACGATTTACAGCCCGGGGATTACGCCGGATCTGCAGAAACTGAGGCATGAAACGCCGGCACACGCCTGGTTCCGCGAGCCGGTTCCGGTGATTGTGTCCGCGGGGCGGCTGAGCCGGGTCAAAGACTATCCCACGCTCTTGCATGCATTTCAATGGGTCCGGCGCAAGCGCCCGGTCCGCCTGATCATTCTGGGCGAGGGGCCGGAAAGAAAACGGCTTGAAACCTTGATTGACAGGCTGGAATTACGCGATGCTGTGGACTTGCACGGTTATGTCGACAATCCCTTTTCCTTCATGAATCGCGCGGCTGTATACGTACAGGCGTCGCGGCATGAAGGAATGGGCAACGCCCTGGTTCAGGCCCTGGCCTGCGGGTGCCGGGTAGTCAGCACCGACAGTCCCGGCGGTGCGCGGGAAGTTTTGCGTGCCGGCCGTTACGGCGAGTTTGTGGCGGTGGGGGACGCGGCGGGCATGGCCGAAGCGATAAACCGCGCACTGGACGGGCCGGCCGCGCCGGCCGACCCGGATTGGCTCCGGCAGTTCACCCCTGAACACGCCCTGGATCAATGGCAGCGGCTGCTGTGCGAGGCGGCTGCCGGCCGGCCGTCGGGAAAAGGGACATAGGCCATGTTCTCCACTCGAATCATCGCACCCATCGCGGCGGTCGTCACCCTGCTGGCGGCCGTGGCGTTCTGGAACGTGCTGGGACCGATCGGCGGAGCGGCCCCGGCGATCTTTTTTGTCGCAGCCATGCTGTTGTCGAAGCCCAAGGCGCTTCTATTGAGCTTCTGGGCGGTCACACTCTTCATTCCGACGATCGAGATCCTGGCGCCGCCCCTGTTGGTGAAGATCCTCGAACAGACGTTCGGCGTGGCTCTGCTGGGCGTGCTGCTGGCCGACGCCGTGATTCAGCGCAAACGGCTGCCCGGCACGCAGGTCATGAACGGACTGGTGATCGGTTTTCTGGCGACGGCCGCGATCTCGGCTTTCATTAACCGCGTGCCGGCGATGCCCCTGGCGTTTTATTTGCTGACGTATACCAAACATTACTGGGTTTTTTACTTCGCGCTGCGCTTTCTGGAACCGAAAGATTGCCGCATGATATTCCGCGTGATGCTGGTGTCGTTTGCGGTGCAGTTTCCGTTCAACCTGGCCTATTACGTAGGGCTGAATCCCCTGCCGAACATGATCTGGAGACGCTTCGTTGATGCCTCGATCGGCACGGTGGGCGCCTGCAACGTGGTTGGGTATTTTATGCTCGCCTGCATTTGCCTGCTGATTGCGTATGGCCGCCGCGCGGCGCTGAGAAACCGGGTCAAGGCCTTTGTGTTCGGCGTCGTTGCCTTTGTGCAATTTTTCTTCACGTACACCATCCACGCCTATCCGTTGCTGGCCGGCGCGGTTGTTATGCAGTATGCGTTGTTCAGGAAACGGGCGACGGGAACCCTGGCTCGCATAGTACTCATTCTCGGCGTCACCCTGCTCCTCATGGCGGCGCTGGTGTCCGTGGGGCCGCTGTCGCATGCGTCGCGGCAGATTTTTTCCGTCGACACGTGGCGTTACAACTGGGAGCGCATGAAAGAAGGGCCCAAACTGGAAGCCTACCGTGAGGTGCTCCTGCGCGGATCGCGTTACTTGAATTATCCGTTTCTGGGCGGCGGGCCCGGAAATTACACGAGCAACATTGCGTTTATCATGAACCGGCCTCTGGCCCAGTTGCCGCATATGTTCTATCGCTACGAAGCCCTGGACCGCCGCCGGGTCAGCATGGGCGGCAGTATTCTAAGCATGACCCGCACAGGCGTCATCGCCTTATGGGGCGAAGTGGGCCCCGTGGGTTTCTTTTTGTTCTGGGGGGCGTACGTCTACGCGGGATGGCGGGTCTGGCGGCAGACCAGGAACGGCCGCTATCATTCCCGTTGCCGCCAGGCGTTGGCGGAAGCGTTCGTCCCTGTTATGACCGTATACATGATTCTGAATGTCATCACCGAAATGGTGCCGATTCATCAGCTCAACCTGGGGCTGTGGATCTGGGCCGCCGCGGTCTGGAACGGGGATGCGCCGGAACAGGCTCCCGAACGCGCATCGGGCGCCGCGCCGGACGGAGCGCGGCCGTGAAGGCGGGGGAGGCCGGACCGGAGAGACCGGTAACGGTTGCGCTGCTGATTACCCAGATGGAGCGGGCCGGAGCGCAGAAGGCGATGCTGGATCTGGGCAGGGGCTT
>JAFGIZ010000315.1 GCA_016929365.1 Lentisphaerota bacterium | reverse complement strand
GGTCTCATCCTGTCTATCCTGTTAATCCCGTCTGATAGTCCCTTGACTATCCCCCTCTGCTTTTACACACAAAACGCTACACTGCTGACGAATCGCCGCAGGTGTCGGGTTTCAGGTTTCAGGCCAAACTGAACCCTGAACCCTGACACCTGCGCGGCGAGACAATAAACAGGCCGCGAATCAGCAAAGCGGCACAGATCCCGAACAACGCGAAGAATCACCATTCGTCAGCGCTGGTCCCTAATCAGGCCGGCGTTCCGCGGGCCGGTCGGCGGCCTGCTCTTCCGCCTTTACGGCGTTCCAATGGGCATCCAGCTCGGCCAGGGTGCAGTCGGCCGGGCGGCGGCCTTCGGCACGGACACGGGCTTCCACGCCTTGGAAACGGCGGGTAAAGCGGTCGGCCGCGCGGCGCAGGGCCTGTTCCGCGTCGACATTCAGGAACCGGCACCAGTTAACCAGTGCAAAGAAGAGGTCGCCGATTTCGTGTTCTACGGAGGCGGCGTCGCCCTCGCGGACCGCTTCGCGGCACTCGTCGAGTTCTTCCGCGATCTTATCCATCACCGGTTCGGTAGTGTCCCAGTCGAACCCGACCCGCGCGGCGCGGGATTGGATGCGCTGGGCGCGCTGCAGGGCCGGCAGGTGCCGGGGCACGCCCTCCAGGACCGACCGGGGCCGGCTGCCCTTTTCACGCGCCTTGATGGCCTCCCAGTTGCGGAGCACGTCGCCGCTGTCCGCTACACGCGTGTCTGCGAACACGTGCGGATGCCGGCGAATCAGTTTATCGGCGATACGGTGCGCGACGTCGTCGAACGTGAACGCCCCTTCTTCCTTGCGAATGCGGCTGTGCAGGGCAATGTGCATGAGCACGTCGCCCAGCTCTTCCGCGTGGGCGTCGGCGTCCCCGTAATCCACGGCATCCAGTACTTCGTAACACTCCTCGATCAGAAGGGGCTTCAGCGAACGGAGGGTTTGCTTGCGGTCCCACGGACAACCGCCCTCGCCGCGCAGGCGGTCAATCACATCGAGCAAACGTTCGATCCCGGACGTCGCGCTCATGGCCGCAGATGGGCAAGAGGCCCTGTGACGGCCTGCCTGGCCTGTCCCGGGTATGCCATTACGGGGCGCCTTGCTGTTGCAGCGCGTGGCTGATGCGAACGGCGCAGAATTCGCGGCCGCACATGGAGCAATGGTCGGCAACTCCGGCGGCGCGGCGGGCGTGCTCGTAACGGGTGCGGGCGGTCTTGCCGTCGATCGCGAGGGCGAACTGGCGCTCCCAGTCGAAAGCGGCCCGGGCGTCGGCCATGGCGTCGTCGGCATCACGGGCGCCGGGCAGACCGCGGGCGACGTCGGCGGCATGGGCCGCAATGCGGTAAGCGACGACGCCGTCCCGGACGTCCCCCGGGCAAGGCAGGCCGAGATGCTCGGCCGGCGTAACGTAGCACAGCAGGGCCGCGCCGTGAAAGGCGGCCGCCGTGGCCCCGATACAAGACGTGATATGATCGTAACCCGGCGCAATGTCGCACACCACGGGACCCAGGACATAAAACGGCGCGCCGTCACAAACACGCTGTTCGCGTTCCATGTGGGCCTGGATCTGGTCAAAAGGTACGTGGCCGGGACCTTCGACCATGATCTGCACGTCCCGGGCGCGGCACTGCCGGACGAGTTCTCCGGCGACATCGAGCTCGGCGAACTGGGCCGCATCGCCGGCGTCCGCCAGGCACCCCGGCCGCAGTCCGTCGCCCAGTGACACGGTCACGTCATGTTCGCGGCAGATGGTCATGACGGCATCCCAGGCGGTATAGAGCGGGTTTTCCGCGCCGTGGTGGCGCATCCATTGCGCCAGGATGGCGCCTCCCCGGCTGACGATGCCCATCCGGCGCTGCAGGGCCAGGTCGATGTGGCGGGACAACAGGCCCGCGTGCAGCGTCATGAAGTCCACGCCTTCCTCGGCCTGGACCCGGATGACCTCCAGGAGCAGGTCCGGCGTCAGCGCGTCGACGCGGCCGCCTGCATGACTGAAGGCTTCGTAAAGCGGCACGGTGCCGAGCGGCGCCGGGGAGTGTTCCAGCAAGGCGCGGCGGATGGCGGCGGCGCCCGGTCCGACGCTGAGATCCATGACGAAATCCGCTCCGGCCTCCACCGCCATGCCCAGCTTCTCGAGTTCCTCGTCCAGGGAAGAAGACTCGGTCGAGCGGCCGATATTGGCGTTAATCTTGGTGCGAACGACGCGGCCGACCGCCACCGGCTGCGCCGCCCGGTGTGCCGGATTCGCGGGAACAACGGCATGACCGCGCGCCACGGCGTCGCGCAGGGCCTCGGGTGTCACGGGTTCGCGCGCGGCCGCCGCGCGCATGGCGGGCGTGACGCGGCCGGCACGCGCGGCTTCAAGCTGCGTGCTCATAGGCGCTCGTCCAGGAAGTCCAGGAGCGTGCCCGCGGTTTCGGGCGTGAACGCGTCCACCAGCAGATCGGCGCCCGCAAAGTCCTGAAACTCCGTAAACGTATCCGGTATCACGGCGCAGGACATGCCGGCGGCCAGCGCGCCGCGTGCGGCCGCCGCGCTGCTGACCGCGGCGAGGCATTGCGTGGGGGGGATATGGAGCCGCTTGCAGAGGGCGAGCCAGGCGTCGCCGTCCGGATCGACAGCCTCGCCCGTGCGGCAGCTTTCGACGCGCGCGTCCGGCTCGGACAGGCCCAGCTTTCCGGCCAGGGCCACGGCGTCGGCGCGGTTCAGGCTGCTGAGTGCGCCGACGGCGACATGGCGCTGCGGCGCTTCCCGGAGCAGGGCCGCGATGCCGTCACCGGGCTTGCCCGCCGCGTTAAGCAGGCAATGCCGGATGCCTTCGGAAATCTCCGCGGCCAACTTGCTTTCGGACAGCCTCTGGCGTCCCGCGGCCTTCAGCAGCGGGGTTAGGCCCCGTGTCACGGGTGGATACAGACAGTAACGGGTATACAGCAGCGGGGTCAGGGCGACATCTTTTTCCGACAAGACGCTCCGCATGACGTCAAACGTGATCTGCCGGCCCGGAAACGCCACGTTTTCCAGTTCGACAAGGATGGCCCGGTCGGCCGGTTCCGCGGGCGGCGGCGGACTGACTGTGTTGTGCTTTTTACCCATACGTTCTCTTTTCTCTCCCACCTGTGCGGGGTTAAGCCGTTAGCACTTATACGGCCTATTCAGAAGGATGTCAATTCCGTGAAGGCGCCGGGCAGTGCCGAGGCCACGTCGCCGGCCGTGAGCGATTCCTGGGAAGCGCGGCGGGCGGCGAGATCCGCCGCGCGGCCATGGAGATAGACGGCCAGCCGTGCGGCCTCGAGCGGCGCCAGGCCGCGCGCCAGCAGACCTCCCAGCAGACCGCTCAACACGTCGCCCATGCCGCCGCAGGCCATTCCGGGATTGCCCGTGAGATTGACCCAGGGCGGGCCTCCCGGCTCCGTCACGACCGTTCCGGCGCCCTTGAGCACGATCACCGCCCCGGTTTGTTCGGCCGCCTGCCGGGCCGTACCGAAGCGGTCGGCCTGTACGCGGGCCGCGGACAGCGTCAT
>JAFGIZ010000314.1 GCA_016929365.1 Lentisphaerota bacterium | reverse complement strand
GGCGCCGGCCGTGATGTTGCGATGCGAAAGCGCCACGCCTTTGGGCTTACCGGTGGTGCCCGTCGTGAACAGAATATCCGCGGTATCGTCCGGCCGCACCGCCACGGGAACATCCTCGGCATGGCAGGATACGGATAGGGCGCTTTTTGTTTCCTCGAAAGAGAGGCCGCCGAGCGCGGTCCGGATATCGGGGTCGGGGTGCCAGACCAGGGCGGGTTCGCTCTGGCGGCGGATGTAGGCGAGCTTCTCGCGGCCGAGTTTCAGATCCACCGGAACCGCCACGGCGCCCGCGGCGTGGGCTCCGAAATACATATAGGCAAAATCGGGGGTCTGAACGGCGCCGAAAAGAACCCGGTCCCCCTTCCGGACGCCCTGTTCCCGTAGGAACCGCGCGACGCCCAGTACGCGATTCGCCAGGCGGCGGTAGGAGCAGGTGCGGTCTCCGCAGATGATTGCGGTCTTTGCGGGAAGTGCCGCGGCCTGCCGGAGCATTTCTCGGACAATAATCATGTCAGAACGCGGTTATCCCTTTGGCGTGAAGGAGGGCCTTGATGTCTGTTACGGTGCGAATCGTTAGTATCTCGTCGGGGGTCAGGCTGATCCCGTAGGCATTTTCCACGGCATCGATAATGTTGACGTGCCCCATCGAATCCCATGCGTCCAGCGTGCCCGGTCCGTCTTCGTCCCGTACGGGTTGTTCCGGCGGGAGGAGGAGCGTCTCGCGAACGAGTGCGTCCAGGGTCATGGCTACGCTTTCCCGGGCAGAGTGCTTTCCGGGAGTACGCGATGGCCGATAACCGTGAATCCCGTTTCCACGTTGCGGGTGACCACTCCCCCGATACCGACGGTGACGCCGTCGCCGATGGTGATTTTGTTCAGTACGGCAGCGTTCGGCCCGATCCAAACGCCATTGCCGAGCCTGGCCGATCCCGAGATCATGGCGCCGCCGGCAATGATGCAGCGTTCGCCGGTGACGACATTGTGCGAGATATGGGCGGCTTTGGATATCTTCGTGTTGCGGCCGATGCTCGTATTGCCCAGGGCGCCGCGGTCGATGGTGGCGTTGGCGGAGATTTCGACATCGTCTTCAATCACGACCCCGCCGAGGTGCGGGAAACGCTGCCAATCACCGTCATGATTTTTCTGGTAGCCGAAACCGGCCGCGCCGATGACGCAACCCGCTTCGATGACGACATGGCGGCCGATCCGGACACCGTCATAGATGAAGGTATGTCCGTGCAGCACCGATCCCGCGCCGATCGTACTTCGGCCCACGTAGCAAAAGGGGCCGATATACGCTTCGGCATGCACGTCGGCCCGGGGATGGATGACGGCGGTCGGGTGGACCCCGGAGGGGTGTTCCCGTTTGAGCAGGCCGTTGACCGTCTCCATAAAGGTTTTGCGCGGGTCCGCTGTCTTAATCAGGGTTGCCGTTCCGGCATGGCCCTGCGGAAGGGATGCATGGCAGATGATAACGGCCGCGCGGCACCGGCGGATCCGTTCGGCGGCGTCAGCGTGTTTCGGGCTGCACCAGGTCAGTGCATCGGGCGCCGCTTCGGACAGGCTGGTGATCCGGGAGAACGTCTTGTCGCGAGCGCCCTCGAGAGTATAGGGGTCGCGGATAAAGGGCAACAGGTCCGAAACGGTGAACTGGTGTTCCGCGTGTGTCATGGGTCCTTTCCTCCCGTGCCCGCGGCCCGCGGGCCCCGCTTTACGATAGCGGTGTGTACACTTTTCAAGTCCGGCAATCAAATGCTAACGTAAAAGGACCCTGGTGGGAAGCAAGGGACGGAGCCGATGAAACGGGTCTTGATTATTAACGCCGGTCCGAAGCAGACGGTCCTGGCGCAGTGGGCCAAGCAGAAAGGCTATCACGTGACGGTGGCCGACAGCCGGCCTGACATGCCGGCTTTCGCGGTAGCGGACGAGATTCTTCCGGTTGCGCCGTTCGAACGGGCGAAGCTTCTGGAGGCTGCTGTCGCGGGCCGTTTCGATGCCGTGACCTATGCCACCAACGAGACGCCTATTCCGGCAGTCTGGGAGATCGGCCGGAAGCTGAACCTGCCGATGCCGCTGACGCGAAAAGCGGTCGACGCGTCGACGGACAAGTTGGCCATGCGTAAGATTTTCGACGCAGCGGGCATCAACGACGTGCCCTATGCCGAGGTGCGGGATGTCGATGCCGTGCGGCGCTTCGTCAAGGCGCATGGGTATCCCGCCGTGCTGAAGCCGTGTTCGCTGGGCAACCAGATCGGACTGAGGTTTCTGGAGGCCGATGCCGATCTTGATGCGGTTCGATCGGACGGACTGATGCCGGACACCGCCTATCTCATTGAAAGGGGTGTTCCGGGCACGGAGGTGAACGCGGCGGTCCTGGTTGTGGGGGGTGCGGTCAGGGACAGCATTCTGTCCGACCGGTTGCATTTTGACGGCCGGCACAAGTTCGTGGCGTATGAGCACCGTTACCCGAGCACCTTGC
Source organism: Lentisphaerota bacterium (assembly GCA_016929365.1). Lineage (GTDB taxonomy): Bacteria > Verrucomicrobiota > Kiritimatiellia > UBA8416 > JAFGIZ01 > JAFGIZ01. Next base: position 9,809 of record JAFGIZ010000314.1, on the reverse strand, counting down.
CGAAGCGGGTGCTGGAGGCGCTTCAGAGAAAAGTGCGGGCGGTGTGTCAGGCCCTGGAATTACGGCATGCGGTTATATTCATCCAATTCATCGCCTCGGCAGATGCGACGGCCGTACTGGAGTTGGGTGTGCGGGTGCCCGGAGGCTTGATGTGGCAGGTGTTCCGCTATGCCGCCGGGATCGACCTTATGGAGACGCAGCTCGAGATTGCCGTGAACCGGGAGTTTTCGGCGGCCGGTCTCCGCGGTTATGACCGCCATTCCGCCGTATGCGTGCGCTTTCTATCGGGTCCGCCCGGACCCCTGCCCGTTGGAAGGTTCGCGGGTATAGACGGCCTGGAAGCAGCGCGCGAGATGCCGGGCATCAAATTCGCCGATTATTACAGCAAGATCCGCATCCCAGACCGGATTACCCCCATTCGAGACGGAAGCGACCGTTTCTTTGCCGTGACGTCGGTGGGCTCCGATTATACGGAAGCCCGTGCGCGGAATTGCGCGTGTGAAGCGCAGTTGCGGTTCAAAATAGAAGCCGACGGAGCGCCGGCGGTGGCCTGAATGCCGGGGCGGACGGGTCAGTATCAGGCGAAGCGGCCGCCCCGGGCGCGGAATTCCTTCCAGTGCGCCCGGGTCGGGAAAGAGTAATAGGACGGCGTGACGTCGGCCGACCGGTCCCGCCAGTCGTTGTTGCGTACGCGATCCAGCGCTTCGAGGAGTGCGTCCACGCTGAGCTCGAAGCAACGTTTGTATAACGCCGCGATCGTGCAGCCCGGCTCGATGGGCACGGTGCGGGAGCTCAGGACGATGCCGCGGTCGATTTCCTTTTCCATGGTGTGAATCGACACGCCGGTCGTCTTCTCGCCGCTGCGCCAGGCCTGAAAGACGGGCCAGAGTCCGCCGTAGGCCGGCAAGAGGGCGGAATGGCGGTTCAGGCAGCAGATGGACGGCATGTTCAACAGCGCTTCCCCGAAGATCAGCGAATTGGAGCTGACGATGACATCGGGCTGCGCGGCGCGGATACGATCGAGGCAGACGCTCCTGTTGATACTGTTTGCAACGTCGAAATAGTCGATACCGAAGTGTTCAAGGACGGCCCGGACGGAATAGAACGCGCCGCCCTGGCGGCGCGGGGCGAATCGGTCCAGCAAGCGTGCGCGCATCTTGCGAAAGGCAAGCCGGGCGATCTCGCCCGGGCGGAGGTAATACCCGTGCCTGACGATGTAGGCTTCGATGTTGTTTTTCGCGGGAACCTGTGTGACCCGGGCCGCGCCGACGACTTCGTCGGGCGTGCGTTCGAGGAAGCGGGCGAGGAAGTCCGGGTGGTAGAAAGCGGTTTCGTCGATGATGAAGAAGAGCGTCATGTCATTATCCGTTATTCAGCAAGGTCTGTTCCGGTTCGAAGGAGCGTATCCGGATAGAGGGGGGCAACCCGATACGGCGTTTTGCCCGAATCGAGATTCCTCGACTTCGCTCGGAATGACCGTTCTGAACGAGATTCCTCGACTTCGCTCGGAATGACCGTTCTGAAGAAGTCGGGTTTTCCATAAGACTGTCATGTCGAGCTTGTCGAGACATCTCGGTCAAGGCGTCTTTTCGATTTGTTGCACGCTGTATGGTTTGAGCAGTGCGGCGAATTCGGGGCTCATAAGGACGGATTTTTCTTTTTGGCGGTTGGGGGAGAAGTAAGCGCGTCTATACGCCGGATAACGATCCCAGAGGGCGGCTTCGCGGGAGGCGGCGCCGCCCGGGTGGAAGAGGATTTCGACGAGGGGTTCAGCCGGCCGGGGGCGTTGCTGGATGACTTCGAGCGCCTTGCGGACGGCGGCGAGTGTCATATTTCCGGTAAAGAGCACGCCGATAAAGTAGTCGGGGCGGCGGATAGCGGCGCCGCGCAGACGGCGGGCGGCGCGGGCCGAGAGGGCATTGAGCAGGAGGTGCTTGAGGAGGTTCGGGCCGAGGCCGCGCAGCCAGGCCGGGCCGGCCGGGGGGAGGAAGAAGGGTTCCTCGGGTATCCGGACGTATTCGATCGGGAACGCGTCCTGCAGCGAGAGTAACTGATCAAAAACGAAGGGAATCATATGCACATGCACATGGCTGTCCACGTACAAGGGCGCATTTTCAGGCAGGCCGGCCTTGACCCTGCCGAGCTGGGCGGCCAGTTCGGTGCGGACCTGGCCGGCCAGGGCGGCCCGACGGCGGGGAGCCCCGTAATAGGTCAAGAGTAAAGACTGGAAGGAGTGGCGGAAGAAGCCGTTGCCGTCCACGAGCAGCGGGATATCGCGTGCGGGTGCGCAGGAGGCGCCTTCGATGAGGTTGAGATGGACGCCGAGCCGCGGGCGGGCGGGGAGCTCCCTGATCCGGTGCAGGGCATAGTCGAACGCCGTGCCGTTGGGGACGATGCTGGTGCTGTTCAGGGCGCCCCGGCAACACTCCAGAATTTGGTCGGTGATGCCCTGCGAGAGGCCCAGGTCGTCGGCGTGGATGATCAGTTTCATGCGTGTTTCCCGCCGGATGGAGCGGGCGGAGATGTACGGGATGCTTTTTCAGGGGGATGCGCTTTTTTGTCAAGTGCGGAGGGCGGGAGGGGGTATCGAGAAAGGCCGCTTGAATTGGGGCAGGGGATGTGGGAGCATTCGGCGCCGGGCGTCGAAGGCAGGGCGGAGCGGGGCGGGAAGCGCGTGTGAAATCGGAGCACAGTCAGGGGAACGGGGGCGCGTCGTGGGGCGGGTTGCTGGATGCCGCGCGCCGTGTGCGGCGCCGGGTGGGCCCGTTGTGGTGGCACAGCGGGCTGCTGTTCGTCCTGATGCGTTTCGGGGACCTCTGCAACCTGTACGTCGGGGTGTTCCTGGTGCCGGCGTTTATAGAGCAGGACAAACTGGGCGCGGTGCTTCCGTTGACGCGCCTGGCGACCTTTGTCGGTCTGCCGCTCCTGATCGTCGTGCGCACGAGCATGAAGTTCCTGAACGTGTTTTTCGTGCACGGCGAACGGGGAAAGATCAAGCAGTTGTTGCGCGATCTCGGCATGGGATCGGTCGTCTTGTCCGTCATCATTGTACTGTACCTGGCGTTTGCCGCGCCGTTTATCCAGGTTCGCCTCAAGTTCGACAACCGCGCGATTATCTGGCTTGTCGGCGCCCTGGCCGTTTCGCACTGCTGGCTGCCGGTCGCCTCGACGTCGGCGCAAGGACTCAGGAAATTTTACACGCTGACCCTGGCCACGGCGGGCAAGCCGGTGGTGCGCCTGGTCGTGATCGCGCTGCTCATTTGCCGGCTTCAACTGGTCGGCTACCTGGCCGCGGGCCTGGTATCGAGCCTGTTTTTCATCGCGTTTATCTTCGTCAGCCTGCGGGGGTTCACGCACGGCGCCGTGATCCGTGAAAGTTACCGGAAGCATTGGGGCGAGATGTTTCGCTACATGCTGCCGCTGGGTTTGTGTATCCTGGTAACCTCGCTGCAGCAGGTGATCGAGCCCTGGATTGTGCGTCAGCGGCTACCGGTGGTGGATTCGGCCGGTTTCTATATCGCGGCGATGTTCGGGTTTATTCCGACGTTTCTGGCCGGGGCGGTACGGCCGTTCCTGTTTCCGCTGGTCTCGGAGCGTTCGGAGCGCAAGGAGAGCACGCGGGATTTTCATTTGCAGACGCTGTTGCTTGTAGGCGTGGTGGGAGCGTTTACCACGCTGCTCCTGTTCTTCGTCGGGTCCTGGGTTTTGAGCATCCGGCCGGTATGGCGCGAGTACCTGGCGTATGCCCCGTTTGTCTGGCGCCTGGGCGCGGTGACGACGCTGCAGGCGGTGATCACGTGCCACGTGGCGCACGAGACGGCGTGCCGCCGTTTTCGATTCCTGTGGTACCTGGCGCCGATTGCGTTGATCGAGGTGGTCGTGCTCTATGGTCTCATGGGCTGGTCGGTGTTCCGGCCGTGGCTGCCCGCCGCCCTGTGGCAGTGGGTGGCCGGTTTCGACGTGCATAATCTGCGCTTTATCGTGCGCGGCATGCTGGCCGCCCGGGTCGTGACGGTGCTGTTCATGTTTTTCGAGATCAGGCGTTGTACGCATCCGGCGCCGGCCGGGCCGGAAGCGTGTACCGCCGGGGAGGAAGGGAGCGAGCGATGATTCCGTTGTCCGTGCCGCGCATCGAAGGGAACGAATGGAAGTACGTCAAGGAGTGCCTTGATACGGCGTGGGTCTCGTCGGCGGGGAGTTACGTGGACGCGTTCGAGAAGGCTATTGCCGGCGTTACGGGTGCGGGATACGCCGTGGCGTGCGTGAACGGCACGGCCGCATTGCACGTGGCGCTGCGGTTGGCCGGCGTCGGGCCGGGGGACGCGGTGATCGTGCCCACGGTAACGTTCATCGCGCCGGTGAATGCGGTCCGTTACCTCGGTGCGGAACCGGTGTTCATGGATTGCGATGCGTATTACAACCTCGACGCGGAGAAGACCGCGGCCTTTCTGGACGCGGAGACCGAGATGCGGGACGGGTTTACGGTTGACCGGCGGACGGACCGCCGGATAACGGCGATGGTGCCCGTACATGTTTTCGGCAACGCCGCCGACCTGCGCGAGCTGGCCGGCCTGTGCCGGGAGCGTAACATCAAGATCGTGGAGGACGCCACGGAGAGCCTGGGGACCCGGTATCTGCCGGGTACGCTGGGCGGGCGGCACACGGGCACGGTGGGCGAGATCGGGTGCCTGTCCTTCAACGGGAACAAGCTGATTACAACCGGCGGCGGCGGGATGCTTCTGACCGACGACGCGGCCTATGCCGAGCGGGCGCGCTACCTGACGACGCAGGCCAAGGACGATCCCGTGCGTTACGTGCACGGGGCGGTGGGGTACAATTACCGGATGACGAACGTCGCGGCGGCGATCGGCCTGGCGCAGCTCGATCGGCTGGACACATTCTGCCGTATCAAGCGGGCGCATTTCGAGGCGTACCGCGACGGTCTGCGCGAGGTCGAGGGGTTGTCCCTGGCCGGGCCGCCGGATTATGCCTCTTGCAATCACTGGATGTATCCGCTACAGATCGACGCTCCCCGCTACGGGCTGGACCGCGAGGGATTGATGGAGGCGCTGGCCGGGCGGGGTATCGAGACACGGCCGGTCTGGATGCTCAATCACCTGCAGGCGCCTTACATAGACAGTCGCAGTTACCGGATCGAGCGGGCCCACGCGATGTGGGGCAACACCCTGAACATTCCGTGTTCCACGGGCTTGCGGGACGATGAACTCGAGGCCGTGCTGGACGCGCTGCGCACGGCGGGCCGCGCGGCGGGCGGCGCCGGCTGACATGACGACGGTTGATATTGTTATCGCGGTTTGCAACGAGGAGGCGGCGATTCCGCCTTTCGTGCAGAAGATCCGGGCGCTGGAGGTGCCGGAGGACGTGGCCGTGCGGCTGCTGTTCGTGGAAGACAGCAGCACGGACGGCACGGTGTCCGTGTTGCGGCGGCTGGCCGAGTCGGATCCCGGCGTACGGTTTGTCTCGCTGGAGCGGGGTTTCGGCCAGGCGGCGGCGCTCTGGTTCGGATTGCGGGAGTCCGACGCGGACGCCGTCATCACCATGGACGTCGACGACGCGCACCCGGTTCCGCTGATTCCCGACATGATTGCCGCGTACCGGAGCGGCGCGGACCTGGTGCAGGGGGTACGCCGGGAGCTCAAGGGGCGTGCGGCCTACCGGAATTTCGGCACGCGCGTGTTCAGGATCGCGGCGAGCGTGCTGACCGGTTTTGATGTCGCCCGGCAGAATGTGCATTACCGCCTGGTATCGCGAAAGGCCAGGGAGATGATTATATGCGATCCGCGCCGCGTGTATTTCATGAAGTTCAACCCGGAGCTTCCGGGGTTGCGGACGGAGTACGTGACCTTCGAGGCGGCGGAGCGGACGGTTGGCAGGAGCAAGTACAGTCTGCGCCGTCTGGCGGCGCACTCGGTGAACGGGATCCTGGCGATGATGCCTGCCGGACGGGTGTGGGCGGTGGCGGCGGGCCTGGCCGCGGCGGGCGTCCTGCTGGCCTGGCGGGTCTGGCTTCCCGCGGGTGTGCTTGTGTGTGCCGCCGCGGCGTTTCTGCTTGTCCGGTATTTCCGGATGTGCCATAACCGGATTCCTGCCCGTATGCGCGCACGCTTGCGGGGCTAGGCGCGGGGAGGCGGTCATGGCGGCACGGGAAAGCAGACACGTTCTGGTCATTGGAGGGTGCGGGTACATCGGGTCGATCCTGGCCGGGCACCTGCTGGAGCGGGGCTGCCGGGTGCGGGTGCTGGACCGTCTTCTATACGGCAACGGCGACGTCGCCGCCGACTGGATGGAGCGTAATGGGTTTTCCCTGGTTACGGGGGACCTTTGCGACGGCGCGTGCCTGGCGGCGGCCTTGGAGGGGGTAACCGACGTTCTCTTGCCCGCGGCCATCGTGGGGGACCCCGCGTGCAAGCGGAAGCCGGAGGAAGCCCGCCGGGTCAACGAAGCGGGCGCCATCTCGGTGTTTGACGCGTTGGCGGGGCGCGGTATCGACCGGTTCGTGTTCTTTTCCACGTGCAGCAACTACGGGCTGCGCGAGGACGATACGCCGGCGGACGAGGATGCGCCGCTGCATCCGTTGTCCTTGTATGCCGAGACGAAGGTGGCCGTGGAGCGGCATATTCTGGCCCATGCGGACGACGTGGATTTTCATCCGACCGTGTTGCGGCTGGCGACGGCGTACGGCCTGTCGCGGCGGATGCGGTTCGACCTGACGGTCTCCGATTTCACACGCGAGCTGGCGCTGGGGCGCGAGCTGGTGGTGTATGACGAGGGCACCTGGCGCCCGTACTGTCACGTGCGTGACATTGCCCGGGCGGTGACCGGCGTCCTGGACGCGGATGCCGGCCTGGTGGACGGCCGGGTGTACAACGTGGGCGGTAACGACGAGAACTATACGAAGCAGAGCATTGTCGACAGGGTTGTGAAGTACGTTCCGGACGCCAGGGTATGCTACCGGAAGGGCGGCAGCGATCCGCGTAATTACCGGGTAGCGTTTGACCGGATCAACGCCGAGCTGGGGTTCTCGCCGGCATACAGCGTGGACCGCAGCGTGCAGGCGTTGGTTGCGGCCCTGGAGGCGGGGCTTTTCGCGGATGTCGAGCAGCGCCCCTGGTTTTACGGCAACACGGCGGACGCCGGGTCATGAACGAGCGTGTCAGTTTTGTCCTGCCTTCGCTGAACGAAGAGAAAAACATCGTTCGTTGCCTGAACAGCATCGGCAAGCAGACGTACCCGCACGACCGTATCGAGATCATTGTGTCCGATGCGCATTCGACCGACCGCACGCGCGAGGTTGTGGACGCGTGGGCCGGGGAGCACGACATTGAGGTGCGGATCGTGGACAACGACCGGATCATCACGGAGTTCGGCAATGCGGTGGCCTTGAAGCAAGCGAGGGGCGACCTGATCTGGATCATGGGGTGCGACGCGGAGATCGTCGAGGAGGGTTGCCTGGAGGCCTACGTCAAGGCGTTTGACGTATTCCCGGACATCGTGGGGGTGGAGCGGAAGAAGTACAAGATCCCGGGCGGGTCGCTGATCAACAATTACATTACGGTGGCCGACTGGGGGGATCCGCTGGCCCGTGAAATCGGCCGGGAGCCGACGCTGTTGGAGGTGCGCCAGGTGGACGGCAGGACCTACCGCCGTCTGCGGTTCTACCCGGAGTTTCCGAAGCTGCTGTTGTACAAGCGGTCGGCCATTGCCCGGTACATCGACGCCGAGCAGTTCACGGAGGGTTTGGTGATGCTGGACCTGGCGAAGCGGGGCGAGAACATCATGGCGCGGGTTGACGGTTACGGCTACCGGCATCATCATGCCACCTCGTTTGCCGCTTTTCTGCGCAAGCGCGCGAAGATTGCGCGCAAGCACATGACCCGGGTGCAGACAGAGGCGTCGTGGGTCAATCACAGCGGCGGTAAACGGCTGTACTGGGCGGCGTTTCTGCATCTGACGGTAGTGTACCCGCTGGTTTACTCGTTGATCCGGGCGGTGCGGGAGCGGGAACCGCTGTGGCTGTTGCATGCGCCTTTGTGTTTTTCCGGTGCGGCGGCGTATGCCGTGAACTGGTTGTATATCAAGATCACGCGGCGGAAGGCCTGGTGAACGGAGCCGGGGGGCCGAAGGAGGTATTGAATGACGGCGGATAGCGGAAACGGGACGATCCTGGTACTGGCGCCGCATACGGACGACGGGGAGCTGGGTTGCGGCGGGGCGATAGCCCGGTTTATCGAAGCGGGGCGCGCTGTTCATTATGCCGCGTTTTCCACGGCGCGGGCGTCAGTCAGGCCGGAATTTCCGGACGACGTGCTGGAGGCGGAGGTCCGGAACGCGACGGAGATCCTGGGCATACAGCCGGACCATCTGCACATTTACGATTTTCCTGTACGGCATTTTCCCGGCCGGCGGCAGGACATCTTGCAGACACTGGTGGATCTGCGGCGGGCCGTTTCGCCGGAGGTGATTTTTGTGCCTTCGCCCACCGACGTTCACCAGGATCACCAGGTCATCGCGAGCGAGGGATTGCGGGCCTTCAAATCGCACACGATTCTCGGTTACGAGGAACCGTGGAACAACGTGGAGTTCGCCACACGCTGTTTTATTCCACTTGAGGAGCGGCACCTGGAGACGAAGGTGCGCGCCCTGGAGGCGTACAAGAGCCAGGATCACCGCCATTACCTGCGGCCGGAACTGATCCGGGGTCTGGCGCGCGTGAGAGGCGCGCAGTTCGAGCGCACGTATGCCGAGGCGTTCGAGGTGCTGCGCTGGATCTGGGCCTAGCGGTGTTGCCGGCCCATGGTGAGGCGCAGCTGCAGGGCTCGTGCCGGCTTGAGCAGCCAGAGCAGGGGAGCCATGGAAGGGAAGTCGGAATGCGGACGCGGCGGCGTTGCCATGATGGCTTCGAATTCCGCTTCGGAATAACCCAGTTTCTTGAGCACGTAGGTCCGGTCGCTGTCGCGTTGATCCGGCTCGTACGGCGGGGCCTGCACTTCCCGCAGCGCCTCTTCCCGCGAGATTTCGCCGTTGCGGATAAGGCTGGAGTAATGCACGCGCCGTTTATCGACGTTGAACTTGGCCGGGAGAATATACGCCTGGTAGAACTTGGTGAACGTTGACTCGTGGTGCTTGCCGCCGTAGTAACGCCAGTCGAGGTTCTGCTTGAGAATCTGCATGGCTTCGGACTTACGGTAATTCGCCATATCCAGTAAGCGTACGACGCGGACGCGCCCGGCGCATTCATCCAGCAGGCGCGTAGTAATTCCATAAGTGGGAAACGTTTTCAGGGGTACGGTTCCGAAGCGGCGGTGAATGGCTTTCAGGTTGCGCAGGTCATCCTTATACCAGAGCCATTCGGGGGGCATGCCGTGTTCCGTATTGATGTTGGAACCGGTGAGGATGTACTTGATCCCTGTTTTTCTGGCCAGTTTACGGGTCAGGCCCTTGATGGCCTGGTCGGTAATGAGTTCGATATCGATGACGGATGCCTGCAGGAACGCGCGCTGCAGATCCTTGAATTCCGGCCAGTTGATCACATGGGTATGCAAATCGTATCCGAGCTTCTCGACGATGTGGCGGATATTCTCCACGGAGAGCTCGGAATCCCAGCCGTTATCGAGGTGGACGCACAGCGCGCGGAGGCCCAGTTCATGGGCCAGGTAGGCGACGTAGGAGCTGTCCACGCCGCCGCTCAGGCCCACGATGCAGTCATAGTCGCGGCGCCGGCCGTGGGATTTCAGCCGGTCGGCCAGCATGTCCAGTCGCCGCCGCGATGCTTCGGGGCTCAGGCGGGC
>JAFGIZ010000025.1 GCA_016929365.1 Lentisphaerota bacterium | reverse complement strand
GCTTCACGCGCCGCCCGGACCTGTAACACGCGGGGCGTATCCGGATCGAATACCACCCCCCGGAACAGGCGCCAGTCGGACACCGCCGTCACGCGCGCCCCGCGCCCCGCAGCGGCGACCGACTCGGCCGCCAGCTCCAGGGCGAACGCCAGCGGCAAGACGGGCTTGCCGTCGATAACGTGGTCCCGCAGGAAAGGCAGGCGAGCGGGGTCGAGCTCAAGCGCAAGCTCCAGACGGTCCCCGGCCTGTCCGGTCACACGCGCCCCGCGCAGGAGCGGCGCCGTCGCCGTCGCGGCACGCACGGCCCGTGCGTCGGCCGCCTCGAGCCAGCCTCCCTCGCCCGCAATCAGCCGCACCGCGTCGCCCCCGTGCAACAGTTCTTCCCGCACGAAATGCCGGCCGCCCTCCGGCGGCACCAGGCCGACCCCGCGCTCGGCAAACTGACGCGCCACTTCCTCGGTCACCATGCCGCCCCCGCCCCACGGCCCCCAGTTGACCGCCGTCACCGTCCCCGGGCAGCGCGCCTTGAGACACGAAGCCACGCGGTTCATGATCTCGTTGGCGGCGGCATAGTCGCCCTGCCCGGCATTTCCGAACGAGCCGGCAATGGACGCAAACAGCATGCAGAAACGCACGCGCTCCCAGTCCAGGACGTGCCAGAGTGTCAGCAGGGGATCGAGCTTGGTCCCCACGACCCGCGCAAAGGAATCGGGCGTCTTGTCCACGATTCGCTTGTCTTCGATGACCCCCGCGCCGTGAATGACGCCCTCGATCGCGCCCCGGCGCGCGCGCACGTCGTCAATCACGGCGGTAAACGCGTCGGCGTCGCGCACATCGCAGGCGCGATACTCGACCGTGGCGCCCGCCGCGCGCAGCCGGTCCAGCGTGGCGCGGATTTCGCGCGCCCGGATCAGCCCGCGCACGGTCCGCTCCACCTCGCGGGGATGCGGTTTCGCGCCCGCGGCCCGGGCTTGCTGCATAACGGCCGCCCGCAGCGCGGCGGGATCGGCCACGCCCGCGGTCGCGGCGTCTTCCGCTCCCTCCGGCAGCGCCGTGCGGCCCAGCAGGACGAACGTCGCACGCGTCACGCCGGCCAGCTCATGCACCGCCTCCGCGGTAATGCCCCGTGCCCCCCCGGTCACCAGCACCACGCTGCCCGGCCCGAGTCCGCCGCCCGGCGCCGCAGTCGCGTCGGCGGGCCGCTCGGCCCGGCGCGGGTCCAGGGTCAAACGCCGGGTCCCCCGCAAAAGCACCTCCACGGGCCCCGCCGCGGAGCACTCGCGGCCCACGATTGCCTCCAGGCTCTCCGCGGCAACCGTATCCAGGTCCACGGTCCGGATGCGTGCCCCCGGCCATTCCTTCGCCGCGCATTTCAGCAAGCCGGCGAGCCCGCCGCGCCAGGGGTGCGCCGGCGCGCCGGCCAGGGGCGTTTTCGCCTCCGCGCCGTGCGTCAGGGCCAGGAACACAAACGGGACCCCGTCCGACCGATCCAGCTCCGGCGCCGCCGCCTGCAACAGGTACAGCGCACCCCGGACATCCAGGTCAACGGCATCCGTCCATGTTTCCGGCCCGACCGTCTCGAAATCCGGCGCCGCGCGCAACGGCCGCAGATGCACGATCCCGCCCAGCGTTCCGTGCTCCCGGCGCGCGGCGTCCAGCGCCGCCCGCGTGCGTTCGGGGTTGCGCAACACAGCGTCGTCCAGGCGCACGACGGGACGGCCCGCCTGTTCCAGCGCACCGGCCAGCGCCGCCGCTGCGCCGCCGCCGTCCTCGCTGAGCACCCAGGCTCCCGGCCCCGGGGGCGCCGCATCGCCGGCCGGATACGGGGCCTCCGCCGCCGCCACGACACAGCGCGGCACGGCCCGGGCCGGTCTGCCGCCGGCCGGCGGCGCGGCTGCCGGCGCGGCTGCCGGCGCGGCCGCCGCCCCCGCGGTCCCCGCGTCGCGCAGATACGCGTCGAGCACCGTTTCCTGGCTGCGCAGGAAGACCCGCATGGTCTCCTGGTAACGCAGAAACGCGTCGAGGCGGGCGTCGGCGGGCGGTTCCGGGGCATGCGTCATAACGCCGACCTTTATAGTGCGTCCGCCGCCGGCTGTCGAGCGCCCGCCCGGCCCATATTCCCGCCTTGAGACGGCCGGGACGGTGTGCCATACTGTATCGCTGAGCCGGGCCGCATGGTAGCGCCCGGCGCAAACCGGATACGATCGCGCATGGGTATTCTGGCCACAATGGTGATCCTGCTCGGCGGGCTCGTCGGCGCCGTCGGTTCCCTGTGGTTCGTCATCAACGCGTTTCGCGTGAGTATCTGGTGGGGCATTGCGGTCCTCTTTCTGCCGTTTGCCGCGCTGTTTTTCCTGATCAGCAACTGGTACGACGCCAAGCGCCCGTTTCTCCTGCAGCTCCTCGGTACGGTCATGGTGATTTTCGGCATGGCCATGGCTTTCAACGCCGGCGCCCGCAGCCTGCCCGGCGGCATGGCAGCCCTCGAAAAGCGGCTCCAGGAAGAACTTGCGAAACAACAAGAGGGCGGCGGACCGGCGCTTGACCTCGAGGCGCTCAAGGTGCTGACCGAACAGGCCGGCGCGCCGCCGTCCCGGGACGGCGCACCCTCGGAGCGGCAGCTCCGGAACCTGCGCGACATCCGGAAGGTGGACTGGGTCGGGATGCCGCTGCCGGAAGTCCGGGCGCGGCTCGGTCCGCCGAAAGCCGAAATCGAGGCGGACGGCACCGTGCTGTATTTCTATCCGGGCCTCGAGCTGGAATCCGAAGACGGCGCGGTCGTCACCCGCCAGCAGTTTGCGGAGGACTAATGCCCTGGCACGCCTGGTTTGAAACCGCCGGATCACTGGTCCGCCTGGCGCTTGGATCCCCCGACAGCGTGCGGGATTTGGTCGTGGTCAGCGCCGTCGCCGGCATCACGCTGTTCGCGGTGATGGACGTCGCCGGCACCGCCGCCGGCATGAGCACCGTACGGGGCTCGCGTAAGATTCTGGGCCTCCTGGCGGGCCTGGTCCTGCTGCTGATCGCGGTCACGGCCACCGTCCGCCTCGTCCTGCCGCCGGCCTCCGGCCGGGCGCTGCGGACGGCGCTGTTATACGGCACGCCCGCGGTCCTGATGCTCGTGGCGGGCATTCCGCTCGTCGCGTGGATCGCGCGAGGCCGTTACGTCGGCACGCTTATCGCCTTCACCCTCAGCCTCTTCGCCGCGTTCGTCATGGTACAGCTGACCCTGGCCCTGCTGGCTTCCCTGCGCGGCGGCACGTCGCAGGGCTTCTTCCTCAAGTCCCGCCGCGACGAGATGAACCGCTTTCTCGAAACCGGCCGCTGACCGCACCGCTCCCGCCGGCCACCGTCCCCCTCAGGCGCTCGGGTCCAGCAGCCGGGACGCGTTGCCCGACAGGAGGGCCGCCTCGCGTTCGGGGCCGAGCTCCATGGCGCGCACCAGCCGCAGGGTTTCCGCCTGGTCTTTCCAGGGGGAATCCGAGCCGAACAGGAGATGCGTGGCCGGATGCCGCAACAGCATGCGCCGGGCCTGTTCCCGCGGCATGCAGTCCAGGGCATACGACAGGCCCATGTAGACCGGCTGCCCCAGCATCAGCGCGATGACGTCGTCCCAGTCCTCCCACGCCCCGAGATGCGTCGTCACCAGTTTCAGCGAGGGGACCCGGCGCACCACGTCCATGGTTTTGGCGGGGTCGGCGCGCCGCTGGTCCCGCGGAAACGCGACGTCGTAACCGGTGTGCATCACCACGATCAGGCCGAGCTCCGCCGCCTGTTCGTAAAGCGGCAGCAGCCGGTCCTCGTTGAGAACAAAGTCCTGGTAGTATGGATGCAGCTTGATGCCCCGGAACCCCGCCTCCCGCACGCGCCGCAGGCGCTCGCCGCGCTCCGGGTCCGCCGGATGCACCGACGGAAACGGCACAATCCGGTCCGACGCAATCTGGCGCGACCACTCGAAAATGTTTTCAAACTGCTCCGGCCGGGTCGCAATGGAACACACCACCGACCGCGCAATTCCCGCCCTGTCCATCGAGTCGAGCAGGGCCCCAACCGTGCCGTCCAGGTACGCCGTAACCGCCTCCGTCTCCGCCAGGAGCGTGCGCATGGCGCGTTCGGCCAATCCGTCCGGAAAGGCATGCGTGTGGAAATCGATGATCATCCCGTTCCAGTCTTGAACGGCGCCCCGCCCGCGTCAAGCACCTTCGGCCCTGAACGGGAAACCGATTGACAATCCGGCCCGCGGCCGCTAAGAACAGGCCGGCGACCCGCCCCGGCCATGGCGGGCCGTGGTTGTCCGCGAGGCACCGGAAAGGAGTGTTATGAACACACGCGACACGGGACTGTTGATCCTGAGGCTGGGGATCGGAATCATGTTTATGCTTCACGGTTACCCGAAACTGACGGGCGGCGCCGAATCCTGGACCGGGCTCGGCCAGGCCATGGGAACCTTCGGCATTACGTTCGCGCCCGCGTTTTGGGGCTTTATGGCGGCTCTGGCCGAATTCGGCGGCGGCATCTGCCTGATCCTGGGCGTCGGCTTCAAAATCGCCTGCATCCTGATGGGCATCACGATGCTCGTGGCCGCGGCGATGCACCTCAACAAAGGTGACGGCATCCCCGGGGCCGCACATGCCATCGAACTGATGGTTGTATTTCTCGGCCTGCTCTTCACGGGCCCGGGCCGGTTCAGCCTGGGCAAAGCCATCCCCTACACCTGGCTGCGCTGAGATGGAAACCCTGCGGCTCGGTATCAGCCGGTGCCTGCTCGGCGAACGGGTGCGCTACGACGGGCAGCACAAGTACGATCCGTTTCTCGTCGAAACGCTCGGCAAATACGTCGCCTACGTTCCCGTCTGTCCCGAAGTGGAATGCGGCCTGCCCGTGCCCCGCGAAGCCATGCGCCTGGTGGGCGACCCCGAAAATCCGCGTCTCATGACGCAGCGGACGGAGCAGGACCTGACCGGCCGGATGCTCGATTGGGCCCGGCGCCGCGTCGTCGAGCTGGAAAAGGAAAATCTCTGCGGCTTTGTCTTCAAATCCCGTTCGCCCAGCAGCGGGATGGAGCGCGTCAAGGTGTACAACGGGCGCGGCGGCCTGTCCGGCCGCGCGCCCGGCCTCTTCGCCCGCCTTTTCATGGAACACTTTCCGCTGCTCCCGGCCGAAGACGAGGGACGCCTGCACGATCCCGGGCTGCGCGAGAACTTCATCGAGCGGGTCTTTACCCTGCACCGCTATCGCGAAGCCGTCGCGTCGGCGCGGTCCGTGCGGCCCCTCACGGACTTTCACGCCGCCCACAAGCTGCTGCTCATGGCCCACAGCCCGGCGCATCTCCGGGAGATGGGCCGGCTGCTTGCGCAGGGAAAGCAGACGCCGCTCCCGCGCCTGCGGGACGCCTACGAAGCCCGCCTGCTCGAAGCGCTCAAACGGCACGCCACGGTCAAAAAGCACGTCAACGTGCTTCAGCACCTCCTGGGCTACTTCAAGAAGCTGCTCGGCGCCGACGAGAAACAGGAAATGCTGGAAGTTCTTGACGCGTATAAACGGGAATTGGTCCCCCTGATCGTGCCCGTCACGCTGTTCAATCACTACGTGCGCAAGTACGACGTGCCGTACCTGGCCGAACAGCTCTACCTGCGCCCCTATCCGCTGGAATTGAAACTGCGCAACCACGCCTGAGGCCGGCGCCCCGGCGCGCGGCGGGCTACGCCGTGAGCTGCTTCAGTTCCGCCATGAGCGTCGCGACGTGGCCTTTTTCCTCGTCGATAATTTTCTGGACGTTGCGCTTGCCCGTCTCGCCGATGACGAGGTCCTTGAGCCCGAGGTAAAAAAGGATCGCCTGTTTCTCCAGGGACACGCCCGTGCGGAGGATCTCCTCCAGGCTCTCCCGGCCCGTCAACGACGCCCGGGCCGTTTCGCTCCCTTCCGCTCCGGACCCTTCGGCCAGCGCGTCCAGGTAACGCACGCCCTCCCCGTACGGATCGAACGCGCCGCCGCGGTCCGCCGGCCGCTCCGGCAGCTCCCGGCGCATCGCCTCGAAGATCCGTTCGTGCTCGTCCTCCATCTCGGCCAGGCGCGTCAGGAAAGCCGTCTCGGCCTTGCCCCCGTGCAGCTCCGCGGCGCGCCGGTAGAACTTCGCCGCGCTGCGCTCCATGTCCACGGCCATCTCGAAAACTTCATCGCTGTTGAATACCGCCATCGTGGTCACCTCCCGCTTCTGCAGTATCGGCCCCGCGGCCCCGGAAAGCAAGCGCGATGCGCGCCGGGCCGCGGCCGCGCCGTCCCCGCCGCGCTTTTGCTTTACCTGCCACCGCCCGGATCCGATACTGTCTGCGCGCCGCACACGGGAAAGCAAACGCGATGCCGGCCCTGAATAACGCAACCGCACGCACCGCCGTACACGGAGACATGCCGATGAGGCAGCCTCCCGACGTGATCGTGGCCGGGCACCTGTGCCTCGACCTGCATCCCGCCTTTCCGCCGCCGGCCGACCCCTCGCCCGCCGCCCTGTTTCAGCCGGGCGGCCTGCTCAAGATAGGCCCCCTGACGGTCGCCACCGGCGGCGTCGTTTCCAATACGGGCCTTGCCATGAGCCGCTTCGGTTGCGCTGTCGGCTACGTCGCCAAGGTCGGCGCAGACCTTATCGGCAAGGCCATCGTGGACGCGTTCCGCCGGCATGGCGACGTGACGGGTATTAAAACCGCGCCGCGCGAGCACAGCTCGTACACGGTGGTGCTGTCGCCCCCGGGCATGGACCGCATGTTTCTGCATTTCCCGGGCACGAACGACACCTTTACCGGGGCGGATATCGACTTCTCCCTGCTCGACGGGGCACGCCTGTTCCACTTCGGCTACCCGACGCTGATGGACGCGGTTCACGCCGACACGGGTAAAGAACTGCAGCGCATCTTTGCCGCCGCGAAACAGCGCGGCGTAGCCACGTCGCTCGATATTTCGTTTCCCGACCCCCGTTCGCCCGCCGGACGGGCCGACTGGCCGGCCATCTATCGCAAGACCCTGCCCCACGTCGACGTGTTCTGCCCGAGCATCGAAGAAGCGTTCTTCACCCTCGACCCCGAGGGCTACGCCGCGCGGCGGGCCGCCCACGACGGGGCCGACCTGCTCGACGCCCTGGGCCCCGGGGACTACGCCCGCATTGCCGCCGCCTTCCTCAACATGGGCTGCGCGGTCGTCGGGCTCAAGGCCGGCCGGCTGGGCTGGTACCTCAGGACGGCGGATGCCGGCCGGCTGGCCCGCTGCGGCCGCCTGCAGCCCGAGCCGGCCGCCTGGGCGGACCGGGACCTGTGGTGCCCCGCCTTCCGCGTCGCGCGCCCGGCCAGCGCCACCGGCGCGGGCGACTGTTCCATCGCGGGGTTCTTGACCGGCCTCCTCAGGGGCCGCGCGCCGGCGACGTGCCTCAAGCTCGCCGCCGCGGCCGGCTGGATGAACCTGCGCGCCGCGGACGCCATCGGCGGCCTCGGCGACCGGACCGAACTGGAGCAGTGCGCCGCGGACCTGCCCGCCGCGGCGCTGCCGGGACGCCTTCGTGCTGACCGCACATGCGGGCCGGACGGCGTCTGGCGCCGCCGCGGCGGCAGCCGGCAGCGCAAGCGATCCCGCACTTCCGATTGACCGCCGCACCGTTTCGCGTTAGGCTTCGAGTGACCGACACGCACAGTCACAGTCACGTACGGAGGATCGAGCATGAGTGTAAAGTATCTGCTGCAGCAGAAAGGCGGCGAAGTCCATGCCATCGCCCCGGACGCATCCCTCGAGGACTGCGTCTCACGCCTCAACGAGAAACGGATCGGCGCCCTGGTCGTGCAGGATAAGGACGGCACGTTGCAGGGCATTGTCTCCGAGCGGGACATCCTGCGCGCCGTGGATGAACCCGGCGGCACCCTGGCCGGGCGCACGGTCGGCGACATCATGACCCCGCGCGAAAAACTCATTACCACGACGTCCGCGCAAGACGTGCGCGACGTCATGGACACGATGACCCACCACCGGATCCGCCATGTCCCCGTGCTCGAAGGCGATACCGTGGTCGGCATCGTCTCCATCGGTGACGCGGTCAAGATGCTGTTGGACGAAGTCCTGACCGAAAACAAGCAGCTGCAGGGTTATATCTCCGGCGAGTACGCGTGACGATCGGCCTGGTTACCGCGCGCATCAGCATACCCGGCGCGCGGTCCCTTAAGGACAAGCGCGCCGTCGTGCGCAGTCTCAAGGACCGCGTGCTGAAAAAAATGAACGTCAGTGTCGCCGAGGTCGGCGAACAGGCGCAATGGCGCAGCGCCGAACTCGCTTTCGTTACCGTGGCCGCCGATGCCCTGATCGCCCAGTCCCGCATGGCCGACATCAGCTCGTTCCTGCGCAGCACGCCCCGTTTCGTACTTGTCGACCTGCACACGGAAATGTTGTAGCGCCCGCGGCGTCAGCCCAGCACGTCCCGCACGGCATCCAGCCCCACGCGGGAGGTCAGGTCAAGACTGAGCGGCGTCACGGACACCACCCGGTCGTTTACGACGGCATGAATGTCGGAATCGGCTTCCAGGCGGTCGTGATCGACGTCGATGATCACCTTCCGGTCCCCGATTTTCGTCTCCGGCGCCAACGGCTGCCTGAGGAGATAGAAATAGGACTGCCGCGCCAGGCGCGTCACGCGCCAGGGCGTCTCCGGCGTGGCGTCGGACGGAATATCCACTTTCAAAACGTCCACATCTTCCGGCAGCGCCCCGGCCAGCATCTTGCGCGCGAAAAGCTGGACGAAATGCCGGGCGGCCGCCCATTCCAGTTCCCCGTAGGCATAATGGTACGCCACGTCGGTCTGCAACGAGACCGCCAGCGCAGGAACGCCCATCGACGCGGCCTGCATCGCCGCGCCGACCGTGCCGGAAAGAGTAACGTTGAGACCGAGATTCTCGCCGTAATTGACCCCCGAAATCAACAGGTCCGGCCGCCCCTCCGGGACCAGCACATCCAGGCCGTGCACGATCACCTGTGCCGGCGAACTGTGGCAATGGTACGCCCGCACGGAGGTCCCGTTCACCGGGTAGTCCGCGGGGTAGAAACGTTCATGCTTCGCCCCCCAGAAGCTCCGCCCCATGGCGGTCTGCTGCTCCGTGGGGGCCATGATCAGCAACTCGCCCAGCGTCAGGACGGCTTCCGCAGCCGCACGCAGGCCGGGAGACCGGATGCCGTCGTCATTTGTCAGAACTATCAGCGGCTGGTGCGTCATCGGCAACCTGTTCCGGCGGTTTCCCGGCATTGTCTTTCGTCATGGCTTTCTCGTACCATAAACCCCGGCGCCTGTCGAGGAACGCAGCCATGCAGACACACATGCCTTTCGATGCCGTGATTTTCGATCTGGACGGAACCCTGACGCGGCCGGTGCTGGATTTCCGGGCCATCCGCCGGGAGCTGGATCTGCCGGAAGGCGATCTCGCCGAGCTCATTGCCCGGCTGGCGCCGGCCGAACGGCGCCGCGCCTGGGCGGTGATCGAGGCCCACGAAGCGCGCGCCCTGGAAAACCGCGAATTACAGGAGGGTTGCCTCGACCTGCTGCGCGCCTGCCGCCGGCACGGGCTCAAGGTCGGCCTGGTCACGCGCAACAGCCGGCGCAGCGCGGATGATTTCTGCCGCGCTTACGCCGTCCGGTTCGACGGGGTGGTGACACGCGAGTTCCCCCGGCTCAAGCCGCACCCGGCGCCGGTCCGGCACCTGATCGAACAGTGGCGCCTTGACCCCGGCCGGGTACTCATGGTGGGCGACTACCGCCACGACATCGAGTCGGGCCGGGCGGCCGGCACGCAAACCTGTTTCTTCCAGAACCCCGGACTGCCGTCCTACGGCCGCCGGGCCGATTTCGTTGTCTCGTCCATGCGCGAACTGGGCCGCCTGCTTCTGGACCCGGTCTGAAACCCCTCCGGCGGGCGCCGGACCGCGTCCGTTTACACGGCGTTGTCACCCCCCTCGAGGCGCTGCAGCGCCCGGCGATGCCGCTCGCGCAGATAGGCCCGCTGCGTGTCGATCAGGCCGGCGCCGTACACCAGCATGGCCAGCAGAAACCATACGACCGCCGCGCCCAGCCCGATCTCCGGGGTGTCGGTTCGATCGAATTCGAAGGCCAGCGAATAGAAGACGCGGATAATCCGGAAAGCCTGGACGAGGAAGGCGACGAAGCACAGCAGGAAGGCCGCACCGAAAATCCCCGCCGCCGCCCAGCGCCCCTGGTACACCTGGCCCGCCCCGGGGAAAACAAAGGCCGAGAGCACAATCGCGAAACGGCTGGGCCGGGACTTACTCAAAGATCCGCTCCAGGAGTGCCGCCACGTCTTCCCGGCCCACGGGCCGCGGATTGGCCCGCGTGGACCCCGAGGCAAGGGTTTCTTCGATGATGCCGTCCCGATCGGTCAACGGCCGGCCGCTGAACGGGGACGTCAGGCCCAGACGCTCCAGCAGCGCGCGGCTTTCGGCCGCGGGGTCGCCGCCCAGCACCGCGCCGAGGCGGGCGTATTTGGGCCCTGCCGCCTCGCGGTTGAAGTCCAGGGCATACGGCAGGCAGATCCCGCAGGCCAGGCCGTGCGGCACCCCGTAGCGGCTCCCCAGCGGATGCGCCAGGCCGTGCACCACGCCCAGGCGGGCGTGGGACAAGGCCAGGCCCGCCAGGTAACTGCCGGTCAGCACCGCCTCCCGCTGCACGTCGCCCGCACCGCCATGGACCGCCTCCAGGTTGCCCGCCAGCAGCTCGAGCCCCTGTAGCGCCGCGCTATCGCTGAACCAGCAGGCGTAACGGCTCAGATAGGCTTCAATCGCCTGCGTCACGGCGTCCAGACCCGAGGCGGCCATGATGCCGGGCGGACAGCCCGCCAGCAGTTGCGGATCGAGAATCACCAGCCGCGCCAGGTGCGAGGCATGGCGGATCGATTTCTTAACCCCCGTCGCCGGGTTGGTCAGGACCGACACGAATGTCGCTTCGGATCCCGTCCCCGCCGTGGACGGGGCGGCCACGTACGGGGTGCGGCCGGGCGGCAGCGGCGCGCCGTCGTGGTAGGCCGCCGGGTCGTCCGGCGCATCCAGCAGGCCCGCCGCCGCCTTGCCGATGTCCATGACACTGCCTCCGCCCACCGCCGCGATCCACGCCGGCCGCCACCTGCGCGCAACATCCAGCAGCCTGCGCAGTGGCTCCAGGGTCGGCTCCCCGCCCGGGTGCCGCCAGGTGCGGACCTCCAGACCGGCCGGGCATTGCGCCGTGATGCGGCCCACGGCGCCCCCCGTCTCGAGCGAGCGGCCGTGGACAAGCAGTCCGCGCGTCCCGAACGCCGCGCACTCGGACAGGAGCCGCTCCGCCGTCCCGGGCCCGCTGAGCGTCCGCGCGGGAAGATAGAGATTTTCCGGAAGCACCCGCATCGCCCGCCCGTCAGGCGTCCGCGTAACACAGGATCATCGCCACGATTTCCAGGTCTTCGTCGCCGTCGTTGTGAATGGCGTGGCCCTCGCCGCTGCGGGTCAACGTAGCGTCGCCTGCCGACACGCGCGCGCGGCTGCGGCCGTCGTCGACCACGCCGCTCCCGCGTACGACGATAAAGACTTCGTCCTCGTTCTCGTGCCGATGCATGCCGATGCCGCTGCCGG
>JAFGIZ010000313.1 GCA_016929365.1 Lentisphaerota bacterium | reverse complement strand
CGGTTCACGAACACCGGCTTGCCGCCGTCGGCGGGCGTCAGCGCGATACGGTCGCATTGTGCCAGGCCGGCCAGGGCCGCGTCGAAGCGCAGGGCGACCGTCGCTGCCGCGCCGCGGTTGTACAGAACCAGCCGGTTGCCCTCCGGGTAAAAGAACGGCAGCACATCCGCGTTGCCGGTGTCCAGCCGATCGAGCTCGGCGGTCTTGTCCCCGAGGTAATAACACAGCACCTTCAAGAGGCGCGGGAATGACCCGTAACCGCCGAGGTAGGCCACACGGCCTTTGCCCCGCTGCGCCAGCGTGCAGACCACGTCCCCCTCCTCGCTCGCGGCGAACACCGTCGCGCCGGTGGCGCGCACGCGGCAGTCGGCCTGAAGGCTCAGCTCGGTCGTGCCGCAGCGCGCCGCCACCGCCTCCGGCAGCGCGTCGCGGTTCAGGGCCAGGGTCCGCACCGGCATTACCGTTCCGTCGTCAAAGCCGTCCGGCGGCTGCCCGGCCTCGTTCCAGCGGTTGCGGTTCCACAGCCCGGCGGCCGCAGAAGGGCTCGGGGCGCCGTCATACGCCACGCCCGCCAGGTCGGACAGCACGAAGCGCCCGTCGTGATACCCGGCGCCCCCGCCGGCGCACAGCAGCCCGCCGCCGGCCTGCACGTAGGCGCGGATCGCGTCGGCCAACCGCGGGTCCTCCCACAGCCCGGCGCCGCTCCAGGCCGTACCGGGCTCGCCGTACAGAATCACCAGGTCCGCGTCCGGCGGCACGCCGTCGCGGGCGACAACGTCCAGCCGCTCGAACCGCAGGTCGGCCGGCCAGTCGACCATGTTGGAAAACAAGCGGCGCGAGACGTAATCGTGGCGGCCGAGGCTCCGCATGCCGCCCCAGGCGTTGAGCGCCACCATCGTCATCGGCTTGCGCCGTTCCCGCCCGTGCGTGTGGTGGAACACCCGCTTGAAGTCCTCGGCGATATCCAGGTAGGCCCGCGCGATCTGCCGGTCGTTCAGCCACGCCTCGCGCATCACGAGGAACTCGAGGCCGTCCGGGCACGCGACCAGCATTTCCGCTTTCCACTGCCGCCAGAGGCTGCGCGCCCGGGCTGCGTGCCGTGCCGTGTCGTCTCCAATCAGCGTGAAGCGCGCGAACCGCTTCGTCCGCCCGGGAAACGACATCAGGTCGCGCACCCGCCCCGGCCCGCCGTGGAGCGCGGTTACGATCTCGTCTATGCCCCCCGCCTCGACGTCGCCCAGGTAGGGTTCGACGCCGATCCACTGGTCGCCCCAGAACATCCGCACCCGCTTGCCGCGCGCGTGGCAGGCCCCGACGTAGTCCTTCACGTAGCCGTTCAGATCCTCGCGCACGAGATCGATCCAGCGCCGCGTGTCCTCCGTGGGCGGATAGCCCTCGTCCAGGTAGCAGGTATCCGTCATCAACCGGATATCGAACGGATACCCGTAGCGCCTCTCGAACCGCGCCAGCCGGTCCGGCGTCGTGGTGCGCTGGTATCCGTACCAGCAGCGCAAGGGAACGGCGGGATACGGAGGCTCCAGCCCCTCCCACGGATTGACGATGGAAAAGATGTAGCAGAACGAGGTCGGACGCACGATCGAGAGGTCCGGCAGCGCGTCGAGCCACGCTTCGAGATGTTCCATGTGCTGCCGCCGGCCGCCGGCCGGGATGCCGTCGATGTTCATGCCGCGGTCGGCAAACTGTTCGCCGCACAGGAAGAGAACGCGGTAGGACTCGCCCGGCTCGCCGCCGGTCACGGTCACCGTCTTCTCGTCCGGGTTGAGCGTCCACGCCTCGCGGGGCAGCCAGGCGCGCGACGATTCGGCCTGAACGTGTACGGTCAGCCCGGGATCCAAATGCGCGGCAAAGACGTAATTCCAGGCTTCCGCGTGCCCGTGCGGATCCTGCGGGACGTCGAGCGAAAAAACCGGCGCGCCGCCGCCGGCCGGGATCGTCTGCCAGGGCGACTTGAGGTACGTGGTGATCCAGTAGCGGCCGTCCCGGTCCTGCCGCGCGTTGCGGGCCGGCGTAAACGGCATGGCCATGGTCTCGATACCCTGCTCGCGGTAGCGGCGGTGCTCCGCGTTGCTCCGGCGCCCGGACGAGGCCAGCGTCCCGCCGAAACGGTTGAACCAGGCCCACTCCCGCTCCCATGTTTCCGGCTTCTCCGGGTCGAAGATGGGAATGGGAACCGACACCGACGGCGCCCGGCCGTTCACATCCAGCCGGCGATCGGCCGGCGCGGGCGGACCCGACCGCGCCGGCACGGCGGCTACCGTCAGGACGAACAGCATCGTGGCGGGCAATCCGGGAAACGTGTACACGGTACGGCTTCTCCTTTCCTCTCGGCTCGCTGTTTGCGCTCTATTCAGGCCCGCGGCCTCCGGCCGCGGTCAGCGTGTCCGTTACAGTCCGCCTTCCCGCTTGTCAAGCGTTGACGGCGTCCGGTGACCGGCGTCCGCCCCCGGGTATCGCGGCACGGCGGCCGGGCGGCCGGCAGCAGCCAACAGCTCGGACCGCTTGCTTTTCGCGTCTCAATTGTTTTAACTCAGACGCACGTTAATCGCACCCCGCCCCTACGGAGACACTGTCCATGAATACAACCGCGCACACACTCACCGCCGCTGCCGGGGCGCTCGGCCTGGCGGCCGCTGCACTGACCGATACGGGCACCCTCGAGGCCGCCGAACCGCGGAAACGGCCGAATTTTCTGCTCATCCTGGCCGACGACATGGGCTACAGCGATACGACCGTGCCCATGCATCCCGGCCAGCCGGATTCATGCCGCCCGTACTTCAATACGCCCCATATCGCGCGCCTGGCGCGCGAAGGCGTGCGCTTTTCGAACGGCTACGCCCCCGCCCCCGTCTGCACGCCCACCCGGCGCAGCATCCAGTTCGGCATGACCCCCGCCCGCCAGCGCGGTACGTCGTTCGAAAGCGATTTCGATCCCGCGCCGCACCAGTCCATCGCGCAGATGCTCAAGGCCGTCGACCCCGCCTACCGCTGCGCGCACTACGGCAAGTGGGGCGAGGTCATTGTGGGCCAATACCGGAATCCCTGGTCGGAGCTGCCGGGACACCCGCAGTCCCTGGCTTACGACCGCAGCGACGGGATCACCGGCAACCTCACGGGCTGGTACTATCATCCCGCCTACGCGCCCGACGACGCGCACCGCAACTACGAATGCGAGGCGTGGGAAAATCCCAAGCTCACCTTCTCCGTCACGGAAAAGGCGGTTGCTTTCCTGGAACGGCAGGCCGAGGCCGAGCGGCCCTTCTACCTCCAGGTCAGCTACTACGCCGTCCACACGGCCATGCAGGCCCGGCAGAAAACGATCGAAAAGTACGAGGCCCGCGGCGAGCCCCCGCCGCATACCCATTTCGGGATTGGCCCCATGCTGGACGACATGGACGAAGCCGTGGGCACTCTGCTGGACACGCTGGACCGGCTCGGGCTCGCGGACGACACCTACGTGTTCTTCAGTTCCGACAACGGCGGCTACGGCAAACGCAGCCCCGACGGCAGTTTTTCCTACCGCAACACGCCCCTGCGCCTCGTCAAGGGCACGCTCTACGAAGGAGGCATCCGCGTACCGTTCATCGTGCGCGGACCGGACATCGCTCCGGGCACGTTCTGCAACGTGCCCGTGGCCCTCTACGATCTCTGGCCGACCCTCCGCGAGCTGGCGGGTGATACGTCGCCACGGCCCGACACGATTGACGGCGGCAGCCTGGCCGAGGTGCTCCGCCAGGGTGACGCGGGCACGGTGGATCGCCGCGACCCCTTCCTCGTGTTCAGCTACCCGAGAAACGGCAAGGGCCAGGCGGCGCTGCGGCAGGGCGACTACAAGCTGGTCGTCAACTGGGGCGGGAACCGCGCCGAGCTGTACAACCTCGCGGACGACATCGGCGAATCGAACGACCTGGCCGACACAATGCCGGAAAAAACGCAGGAGCTTTTCGATGTGATGATCCGTTATTTCGACCGCGTCAATGCCGACGGCCCCCGCGCCCTGTCCGCGCCCGCGGCGGCCGAATGACGCCCCGCGCTTGACTTGATCGCAAAAGTCCGCTATCCCTTCCACCATCGTCATGTGGAACGCCACGTATAAAGAGAACTGGACCGACGCGATCCCCCGCATGCAGGCGTGGTGGGACGGCGCGGAGACGGACCGGCCCATCGTGTTGAGCCCCGTGCTCACGGCGCCCCGGCCCTGGCATCCGCCCGCAGCGGACGCGGCGGAAACGGCGCGCCGCTCCGCGGATCCCGCGTTTTACGTGGCCTGGCGGCGGCACCATCTTGAAGAATGCGTCTTTCCGGCCGAATCGGCGCCCTCGACCTGGTCGAACTACGGCAACGGACTGGGCCTTGTGGCCGCCGTCGCCGGCGCCTCGATCCGCTACGCGCCCGGCACGGCCTGGATCGACGAAATCCCGGATCTCTACGTCCGGCGGGAACTGCCGCGTTTCGATCCGCAACACCCCGCCGTGCGTTTCGCCGAAGCCATGCTGCGGGCGTTCGATGCCGCGTTCGGGCGCGACGCGGTGCTGGGCGGCGAACACCTGCTCGACCCGGTCACGACCCTGTCCATGATGCGCGGGCCGGCCAACCTCTGCATCGACCTGATCGAGCAGCCCGACGCCGCCGCCCGCTGGATCCGCGCCCTGGGCGACATCTTCCTCGGCATCAAGGCCCGTCTGCGCGAGGTGCGCGGTGAGCTCGGCCGCCCGGACGACTTCCACCCCATCGGCATGTGGGCCGCAGGCACGATCGAGGCCCTGCAATGCGACTTCTCGACGATGCTCTCCCCGGCCATGTTCCGCGAGTTCGTCATGCCCGAGGTCGAACGCGAGGCAGAGGCGGTGGACTACCCCCTCTGGCACCTCGACGGCACCGACGAGTTCCGCCACCTGGCCGACATTTGCTCGGTCCGGCGTATCCGGGCCGTTCAGTGGGTCGACGAACAAAAAGGCCGCGATCCCAACACGTTCCTCGACCAGTGGAAACAGGTCCGCGCCGCCCGGAAAAGCCTGGTCATACAGACCACCGTCGACGCGGCCCTGGAACTGACCCGCCGGTTGGGCCCCGCGGGCCTCGCCTTCCGCTTGCACGAAGTGACCTCGGTTGCCATGATGGAAGCGACATTGGAGACGCTGAAGGCATGAGGTTTCGGGTTTCAGGTTTCGGGTTTCAGGGCGCCTGCCTGCTCTGCGCCGCCCTCGCCCTGGCCGCCCCGAAGCCGCAGCCCCCGCTGCGCGGCCAGTGGCAGGGACGCAGCGCGCGCGCCGAGGATGCCGAGGTTTGCGACCGGCTGCCGGATCGCGTCGTGGCGGGCGATCCGCCCGCCTCCGGCCTGCGGCATTGGGCCGAACCGTTCCGCGAGCTGCCCTACGAGGTCGAACACCAGGGCAATTCCTACCTCAGCGTGACCCACCCGCCCTCGGGCGGCATTGAGCTGTGGGCCAACGCCTGGGGCCCCGACCACGCCACCAACCGCACGATTTTCGTGCGGCGCGGCCCGGCGATCGACCGCCTGACCTCGACGGAGATCCTGTTCGACGGCACCCTGATCGACGACGTCTACGCCCTGGACGGATCCGGCGAGCTGGCCCCGACGCGCGGCTTCACGCGTCCCTGCATGTATTACGCGCCCGAAGACGGTTACGTGCTGCTGTGCTGCGTCTGCCCGGACTACCTGCCCGGCCGGACCTACCTGCTGCCCGCCCTGGTCGTCTCCGAATCCGGCCGGCCGGGAACCTGGCGCTACCTCGGCATGCTCAAGGGCGAACCGGAAACCGAGGCGGAGCGGATCCGGGAAGAAACCCGCCGCCCGCCCCGCAGCGACGGGGGCACGCTCGTAAAACTGAACGACGGAACCTGGCGGATCTACCTCAACGGGTTCAGCCCGACCGTGGCCGCGCTGGAAGCGGACGCGCTGGAAGGGCCCTGGCGCTTCGTGCGCGACGGCGGCGGCGCGATTCGCGAACTGCTGCCCGACTTCCCCTGCAACGGGATTTTCCCCTTTGTCCTGCGCGCCGCCCCCGGCGCGTGGCACCTGTGGCTGACGGACACCTGGCCGCCGCAGTCGATCTGGCACTATGCCTCGCGCGACGGCCTCGCCTGGAGCCGCTTCGGCGCGCAACCCGAAATCACCCGCGCCGCCGTCGCCGGCCGCGGCATCAAGTGCCTGCGCGCTTATGTCGCACCGGAGACCGGCAGCCTCGTCGGCCTGCTGGCCGTCTGGGGCCGCCGCCGCGACGGCGCGTGCGGGTGGCTGAACTACATGAGCCGGATGGAGAAAGGCTTCCTCCTCAAATAAGGAACCTGCTATGCGGCTGACGTTGACCCTGTTGCTGTGCTACGTTGTATTCATGAACGCCGCGGCCGACGCGCAAGTCTCGTGCGACCTGGAGGGGTCCTTTGCCGAATTTGACCGCCGCGCGAAGAACGGCGCGACGCTGGACGTGGTGTACCTGGGCGGCTCGCTCACCTGGGGCGCCAATGCCACGGATCCCAACCGCACGAGCTGGCGCGCCCTGACGGGCCGTTACCTGCAGGAACGCTATCCCGACGCATGCATCCGCAACCATGACGCCGCCATCGGCGGCACGGGTTCTTACCTGGGCCTCTTCCGGCTGGAACGCGACGTGTTGCGCCACGATCCCGAGCTGGTCTTTCTCGAATACACGGTCAACGACGGCGTCACGGGCAACAGCCCCGAACGGGCGGCCAGTTATGAAACGATTCTCCGCACCCTCGTGTCGCGCGGGATCCCGGTAGAGGTTGTCCTGCTTGGCGTGAAGCGGTTGTACGATCCCGCGCAGCCGCTCGAGAACGCCGCGCGCCGCGCCCAGCACCTGGAGCTGGCGGCGGCCTACGGCGCCGCCGTGGGCGATACCTATCCGCACGTGCGCCGGCTCGTCCAAAGCGGGCAGGCCGACCTCGATACCGTGTACTGCTTCGAGGGCACGCATCCCGACGATCCGGGTTATCAACTGTTTTTCGAGGCCGTTCGGGACGGGTTCGAGGCGGCCGTCGAGGCGGGCGCGGTATGCACCCTGCCCCCTGCCCCCTGCTTCCCGCCCCTGTTCACGAACGTCACGCGGCGGGTCCTGACCGGAACACACCTGCCCGCGGGATGGCAGCGCGACAGGAACATGCGCGTCGCGCTGTGGTTCGACGGGTTGCCCAGCCGCTGGCAGGACGGCGTCGCGGTCTGCGGCGCGTCCGACGGCGACACGGCCGCGCCCCTGACGGTCCGCTTTGAAGGTACGTTGGTGGGTTTGTTCGGCGAGGGCGACGACAAGGCGGCGGATTTCACGGCAACGATCGACGGCGAACCCGTCGAGCCGCGCGGCGGCGGAACGTGGGATTTCAGCACGCGGCGCTTCGGCTACAGCAAGGGCCAGCTTTTCATGTGGCGCATCCTGGCCGACGACCTGCCGCCCGGTCCCCACACCCTCGAAATCCGGCCTGTTTTCCCGCTGGACGCCGACACGGCGCAACTGCGCATTGAGAGCGTCTGCTTCGCCGCGCGCGCCGGGTCGCCATGACGCACGCGGGTCCAGACCACAACCGGCCGGGCCTCCTCGGGGACGTGGAGCCCGTGGAACAGGCTGAGCACGCGGGGCATCCGCTGGACGCCGCTTTCCTGGTGTTCGAGGACCGTTACGGCCGCACCTGCCGTGTTTACGCCGAACGGTGTTGCCCCGGAGGCGGGCCCGCCCCGGCCCTGGTCCATTGCCCCGGCGGCGGGCAGACGGTCAACCGCGCCGACCTGGCGGACTGGGCGGACAAGGGGTTCGCGTGCGTCAGCTTCGACTGGCAGATCGGGCGGTTCCCGGACCACGATCCCGCGCGCAAGAGCCGCTGGCCCGACGGCGTGGTCGGCCAGAACCAGTGTATCGGGGACGAAACCGAGGCGGTCCTGCCCGTGGCGATTGAAGCGGCGGGCGTGTGCCTGGACTGGCTGCACGCGTCGGACCGGGTCCGCCGGGACGCTGCCGGCGTCGCCGGTATCAGCTGGGGCGGCTACCTGGCCTGGCTCGTGGCGGCCTACGAACCGCGCATCGCGGCGGCCGTGCCGGTGTACGGCTGCGGCGGCCAGTGCGACGCGCGCCATCCCGCCGCCTTCCGGCTGCACCCGGCCATGGCCCGCCTGTGGCGGGAACGCTGGGACCCCTGCACCGTCGCGCCGCGCCGCTGCAAGCCGGTCTGCTACCTTTCGGCGACCGACGATTTTTTCGGGATCGCGCCCCTGGCCGACGGGCTGCTCAACCGCTTGCAGGTGCCGCACCGGCGCGAGTGGCTGCCCAATGCGAACCATTGCATCAGCCCCGGCGGCAGCGCGCTCGGCCTGGCCTGGCTGCGGCATTATCTCGCCGGCGGCCCCGCCCTGCCCGAAGAACCCGCCCTGGGCGACGGCTTCGCCGTCGCAGCCGATCGCCCCGCGGACGTCGCCGGCACGGAGACCTGGTGGACGCCGGCCCTGCGGGACGGCGACCTCGGGTGCTGGAT
>JAFGIZ010000312.1 GCA_016929365.1 Lentisphaerota bacterium | reverse complement strand
TGGAGCGCATCAAGGCTTCGCCCATCAAGGAGTTGATCATGACGGATACGGTGCCGGTGGACGGGCTGGAGGGGTACCCGGTGACGATCCTGAGTATATCCGAGTTGCTGGGCGAAGCGATGTTGAGGATTCACGAAAATCAATCGGTGACCTCGTTGTTCCAGATGTAGGCAGAAGGAGAAGAGACGTCATGGCCAAGGAAGTGACATTAAACGCGAAGCCGCGTACGGCGACGGGAAGTTCGGAGGCGCGCCGGTTGCGGCATCAGGGGCTGCTGCCCGGGATCATCAGCACGCGCGACGGCCAGGCGGAGCTGATCCAGCTCGACCGGCATGATTTTGAAGTCATGCTGCATCACCACGCGAGCGAGAATATGATGGTGGACGTGGTCGTGGGGGACGCCGCGCCGCGCCGCGTGCTGTTGAAGGAGGTCCAGCACAACACGCTGACCGATTCGGTTCTGCATGTGGATTTCGTCGAAGTCTCGCTGACGGAGAAAATGCGGGTGCGCATTCCGGTCGAGCTGGTGGGCGAGGCCGCGGGTGTGGAAGCCGGCGGGACGCTGGAGCATCTGCTGCGCGAGCTGGAGGTGGAGTGCCTGCCCGGCGACCTGGTCGAGCGGATTGAGGCGGACGTGTCGGGACTGCAGATCGGCGACAACCTGCTGGTCGGCGACCTGAACGTGGGTTCGCAGTTTACGGTGGTGACCCCGTCGGATATTGCGGTCGCTGGCGTGGCGGCGCCGCGTGAGGAAGAGGAAGCGGAGGCGGCCGAGGCCGAGGCGGCGGAAGGCGGGGAGCCGGAGGTGATCGGCGAGAAACCGGAGGAAGAGGAGCAGAGCGGAAAGTCGGAAGGATAGGCGGACACGAAGCGGCATGAAGCTGGTGGTCGGACTGGGCAACCCGGGGCGCCGTTATGCCGGGACGCCGCACAACGTGGGGTTTATGA
The DNA here is from genome assembly GCA_016929365.1 of Lentisphaerota bacterium. Taxonomy (GTDB): domain Bacteria; phylum Verrucomicrobiota; class Kiritimatiellia; order UBA8416; family JAFGIZ01; genus JAFGIZ01. The sequence goes on along the minus strand of JAFGIZ010000312.1, from coordinate 6,846 downwards.
CCGTGGATCGGCTGGCGGAAGGGTGGGGCTGCCGGATGCGGCGCAGCATCCGGTTCAGCGGCCGGCTGGGCCGGGCGGCGACCGGGGCCGGGCCTGTCGGCGTGTTCAAGCCGGGCACGTACATGAACCGCAGCGGGACGGCCGTCGCGGCGGTGATGCGGTATTACCGCGTGGCCCGGGAGGCGTTGCTGGTGGTGAGTGACGACGCGGACCTGGAGTTGGGGCAACTGCGGGTGCGGCCGCGGGGCGGCAGCGGCGGGCACCGGGGGTTGGCCTCCGTGATTGAGCACGTCGGTGGCGAGGGGTTCACGCGTGTCCGGGTAGGCATCGGGCGCGGAAGCGGCGAACGCGACCTGGTTGCGCATGTGCTCAGTTCGGGATCGGAGGAGGACCGGAAACGGTTGGAGGCGATGGCGGCGGAGGCGGCCGAGGCCGTGCGCTGCGTGTTGGAGTCGGGCGTGGAAGCGGCCATGAACAGGTTTAACGGGAGGCGATATTGAAAACATACGACGGTTTGTTTATTTTCGACGAGTCGCTGGACGACAACGCGCTGGAGGCCGCGCTGGAGCGGGCGGGGGCGGAAATCGAGCGCGTGGGAGGCACGGTGAAAGGGCGCGAGTTGATGGGGCGCCGGGCGTTTGCGCGGCCCATCCGTAAACGCACGGCGGGCCTGTATGTCTGGGTTACGTTCGAAGCGCCGCCGCAGGAGATTGCCGCGTTGCGCGGACGTTACAAGTTAAACGAGGATATTGTCCGGGTTCAGGTCGAACTGGCGCGGCCGCGCAAGGCCGCTGCCGCGGAGCTGGGGACGGAAGAGGAGGGGGGGCGAGATGGCGAATCTTAATCGCGTGTTTCTGGTCGGGAATCTAACGAAGGACCCGGAAGTGCGTTATACCTCGTCGGGCAAGGCCGTCGGCGACCTGCGCCTGGCGGTGACGTCGAAATTCCGGGACAGCGAGGATACGTGTTATGTCGACGTCACCGTCTGGGAGCGGCAGGCGGAGACGTGTGAGCAATACCTCTCCAAGGGGTCCCCGGTGCTGGTGGAGGGGCGCTTGAAGTTTGACGAGTGGGAGCGCGACGGCCAGAAACGCAGCAAGCTGAGCGTGGTGGCGTCGCGCGTACAGTTTCTGGGGGCAGCGCGCGGAGACAGCGGCGGCCGGGATGCCGGGCCGCGGGGCGGGGACCGCCGGAGGGCGGAAGAGGAAACGGCGGCGGACGAACCGCCGGCCGATAACAGCGGCGGTGAAACGCTGGAGGATGACGACAACCTGCCGTTCTAGTTACGGCGGAGTGGAGCATTATGGCAAGACGAGGCAAGGGAAAGCGGTCGGGACGGTCGCGGCGGGAACGCCGGCCGTCGTTTGCCAGCCGCCGGCTGGCGCGGAGCCTGGAGGGCGTCAAGGAGATTGACCCCCGCGACTACGAGTTGCTGCGCAAGTTCCTGACGGATCACGGCAAGATTCTGCCCGGGCGGCTGGTCGGGGCGACGGCGAAGCAGCAGCGGCAGATCAAGCGGGCGATTCGGCGGGCACGCACGGTGGGCATTCTGCCCTGAGAAGGAGTACCTTATGGCGAAGGACGTTTTACTGATGGCCGATGTGGCCGACCTGGGCGTGGAGGGTGATGTGGTCACGGTGGCCGAGGGCTATGCGCGCAATTACCTGTTCCCGCAGCGCCTGGCGGCGCCGGTGACGGAAGCCACGCGCCGGCGGCTGGAGAAGATGCAGCGCGAGCGTGAGGCCGCGGCCACGGCGCGGCGCGAGACGGCCGAGCGCACGGCGCAGCAGCTTCGCGGGGCTTCGGTCACGATTGCCGTAAAGGCCGGCGAGGACCAGAAGTTGTACGGCTCGGTGGGGACGGCGGATATCGCCCGGGAACTGGCGGAGCAGGGCATCGAGATCGACCGGCACGATCTGGTACTGGACGAGCCGCTGCGCGAGCTGGGCGTGTTCGATGTCCCGGTCAAGCTGCACCCCGGGATCGAGGCTGCCGTAAAGGTTTGGGTGGTTGAGGAATAGACGGCATGCCCCGGGAACCCGCTTCTTCGCCGCCGCGAGCCGCCGTTGACCGGGTACCCCCGTACAGCGAGGAGGCGGAGCGTGGCGTGCTGGGGTCCGTACTGCTGGACGCGGAGCGGGTGATGGACCTGTGCATCGAAGCGCAGATCACGCCGGACTCCTTTCACGTGCCGGCGCACCGCCACGTGTACGAGTCGCTGTTGGACCTGGCGCGCGAGAGCCGGGCCATTGACGTAGTTACGCTCACGGAACAGATGCAGAAGGCCGGCCGGCTGGAGCCCGTGGGCGGGGCGGTGTTTCTGGAACGCCTGATCGACGGCACGCCGACGGCCGCGCACGCCGAGTATTACGTCGACTTGGTGCGGCAGAAGCATCTCCTGCGCTGTATCATCGAGTGCTCCCGCGAGGCGGAAGGCGAGTGCTACACCTCCCAGGACAGCGCGGACCTTGTGCTGGGCCGGGTGGAGCAGGCGTTCATGGATATCACGGAGCGTCAGCACGGGGCCATGACGTCCTGGAAGGCGGCGATCCAGAGGACCATGGAACACGTGGAGCACATCCTCACGACGCGGCGCGGTTTGACGGGGATTTCGACGGGTTATGCCAATCTGGATGCAAGATTGCACGGGCTGCGCGAAGGGGAGATGGTCGTCCTGGCGGCGCGTCCCTCGATGGGCAAGACGGCGCTGGCCATGAATATCGCCGAGCGCGTGGCGCTCGGCGAGCGCGATCCGGATCGCACGGCGCGCCCGGTGGGGATTTTCAGCCTGGAAATGTCGCATGAAGCGCTGGTGCTGCGCATGTTGTGCTCGCATGCGCGGGTCGAAGCATTCAAGATTTCGGGAGGCTATATTTCGCACGCGGATCACGGGAACCTGACGGCGGCGGCGTCGGTGCTGAGCAAGGCCCGGATTTACCTGGACGACACGGGCGGGCTGGACATCCTGGAATTGCGCGCCCGAGCGCGGCGCATGAGGAAGAAGCACGAGGTGCAGCTGATCGTCGTCGACTATCTGCAACTGCTGCATTCGCAGGAATATGCCCGCCAGGGACGGCAGCTCGAAACAGCGCATATTTCGGGCAATCTCAAGGCGATGGCGAAGGAGTTGCGGGTGCCCGTCCTGGTGCTGAGCCAGCTCAGCCGCGCGGGCGAGCAGCGCGGCGAGCGGGACAAGCGGCCGAAGCTCTCGGACCTGCGCGATTCGGGCGCCATCGAGCAGGACGCGGACGTCGTCTGCATGTTGCGGCGGCCCTGCAAGTACGGCGAGGAGGATGAAGACCCGCTGCTGGCGGTCGTGGACGTGGCCAAGCAGCGCAACGGGCCGACGGGTGAGATCGAATTGAATTTCGAGGAGGAATATATCCGGTTTGAGGACCGGGCGCACGGCGTGGACGACGCGGCGGGCGCGGGCGCGTTTGCGGGGGAGCTGGAGGAAGTCCCGGAGGAAGCGGGCGGAGTGGCGCCATGAGGCGTTGCTGCACGGGGGGGATGGTGCTCTGGCTCGCGGCGGTGGCGCTGGCGGGCGCGGCAGCGGACGAGGCTCCCGTGGTGCGGGACGTCGAGGTTCGGCATGCCGGACCCGGGCGGTTGGACGCGAGCTTCGTGCAGGCCCAGTTGAGCGTCGAGCCGGGAACGGCGTTGGACCGCATGGCGATCGCGCGCGACGTGCGCGCGGTGCTGGATACGGGGGCTTTCTCGGACGTGACGGCCTCGGTGGAACCGTCCGGGGACGGGGTGCGGGTGGTGTACACGGTGGTTCCGCGGCTGCGGCTGGCCGGCCCGGTAACGGTGCAGGGCGCCGACTATTTTGACGCGGCCCATATCCGTGACCTGCTGAAGCTGCAGCCGGGCGATCCCGTGGACGAGCAGATCGTGGGGCTGGCGGCGCAGCGTGTTGAGAAGGCCTACCGCGAGGAACGGTTCAACGACGTCAACGCGACGTGGGACATCGCCGTGACAAACGAGGCGGCGGGGCGGGCGGCGGTCACGCTGCGCGTGGATGAAGGGGCGCGCCGGCGCATCCGGGGCGCCCGGTTCGAGGGGAACACGGCGTTGTCGGACGGCACCCTGCGCCGCGCCATGCAGATCCCGTCGCGCTGGAACCCGTGGCGCATGGTGTTTCCCAAGTCGTATGACCGCGAGGCCATGGAGACGGGGCGATTCCGGATCCAGGATCTGTACCGGGACCGCGGTTACCTGGACGTATCGGTCCGGATCGAGGGTGTAACGCGCGACGCGGCAGGCAACGCCGTGGTCCGGGTCTCGATCGATGAGGGCATCTGCTACCGGTGGGGACAGTTTGCGCTCGAGGGGATTACGCTGTTCCCGGAGGCCGAGCTGCAGCGGCTGATCACGCTGGAGGAAGGGGCAACGGCTTCCGCCGCGGCGTTGGAGACGGCCGCGGGCACGCTGCGCAACTATTACGGCAGCCGCGGGTATATCCAGACCACGGTGCGTCCGGTGTTGACCCCCCGCCCCGAGGCGGGGCGGGTGGATGTCCGCTTCGTGGTGAACGAGGGGGAACTGGTGCGCATCCGGAATATCCGCATCCGCGGCAACACGCGGACCCGCGACAAGGTGATCCGGCGCGAATTGCTGGTGTACCCCGGGGAACGCTACGACGAGGTCCGGGTACAGAAGAGTGAGCGGCGCCTCATGAACCTGGGCTACTTCGAGCGCGTGACGAGCGCGCCGGAGCGGACGCCGGTTCCGGACGAGCGGGACCTGGCATTCGAGGTGGAAGAGAAGCGCACGGGCCGGTTCATGCTGGGCGCGGGGTTCTCGAGCGTGGACAAGCTGATCGGCTTCGTCGAAGTGGCGCAGGGCAATTTCGACATCAAGGGCTGGCCGACGTTTACGGGCGGGGGTCAGAAGCTGAAGTTGTACGGACAATTCGGCGCGGAACGGAACGACTGGGGCATCTCGTTTGTCGAGCCGTGGTTCCTGGACCGCAAGTTGTCCCTGGGTCTGGACCTGTACCGCAAGGATTTCAGCTACGACGATTACGATATCGAGCGCTCCGGCGGGTCGATCAGCGTGGGCAAGGCGCTGCCGTACGCCTCCCGCATCGACTTCCGGTACCAACTGGAGGACTCGATGCTCGACGATTTGAGCGATGACGATCTGTACGTGGACCGGGTGACGGGGGAAGCGGTGAGTTTTGAAGAGGAGGGCCGGATCGGGAGCTCGTTCCGGGTTGCAGTGACGCATGACAGCCGGGACAACCCGTTTGTCGCGACGCGCGGCGTCAGGACAACGGTCTTCGGAGAACTGACGGGGGGCATCCTGGGATTCGATACGGACACCTACGCGCTGGGTATGCGGGCCAAGCAATACTGGCCGCTCTGGTGGGGGCACGTGTTCAGTCTCGAAGGCCGTTACGAGATCATCGAACGGTACGGAGATACGGACGTGGTGCCGACGGCCGAGCGCCTCTTCCTGGGCGGGGGGCGGACATTGCGGGGCTTCGGATACCGCGAGGTGGGCCCCAAGGCCGTGCCCGATCCCGAGGCGGCGGAAGCCGGCGAAACGGACAGCGGGGATGCCGCAAGCGTATCCTACCGGCCGTACGGCGGCCAGAGCCTGGCGATGGCGACGGCCGAGTACACGATGCCCGTCGTACCGTATGTGCGCCTGGCCGGATTTTACGATACCGGGGGGGTCTGGCGGGACCCATTCGATTTTGAAACGGACAGCCTGGCATCGAGCGCCGGCGTGGGCATTCGCCTGGATATGCCGGGTTTTCCGATCCGCATCGACCGGGCATGGGTCGTTGAGAAGGACGACGAACTGACGGATGAGGATGCCTGGACCATCTGGATCGGGTACGATTGAGGCCGGACAAACACGAGGGCGCGAACGCGCCGCGGAGAGGAGTCACAACATGGCACGGATGGGTATCGGGGCCGCGTGGGTTGCGGTTCTGCTGAGCGCGACGGGATGGGCGGCGGGGGCCGGCGGGCTGGCGGTTGTGGACATGGCGCGGCTGATCGAGTCGCATCCCGACACGCCCGCCGCCGAGGACCTGTTGCGCAAGCAGATCGAAGAATTCGAACTGGAACAGAAGGAGCTGGCCGAGCGCGGCAACGCCATGCGGGATGCGTACAGGGCGGCGCGGGAAGCGGCGCGGGACGAGGCGTTGAGCGAAGCGGGGCGCGCGGAACGCGCCGAGGCGGCGGTCGCCAAGGGCCGCGAGCTGCAGGCGTTTGAAGAGCAGTACGTGGAGACGGTGCGCCTGCGGCAGGATCAGCTCCGGGACCAGGAACGGCGCATGCGGCTGCGGATCGTGGGCAAGCTGGTCGCACGCATTGAGGCGTATGCCCGGGAAGCGGGGTTGTCGCTGGTGCTCGACAGTGCCGGGGAGGGCATCAGCGGCGCGGGGACGGTGATTTATGCGGACGGGGCGCTGGATATTACGGATGCCATCGAGGCGTTGATTCGTGAAGACGCTGAGGATTGACGAGATCGGGCGCCTGACGGGGGGGCGCGTCGCAGGCGACGGCTCCATCCCGATCCGGGGGGCGGCGGCGCTGGAGGAGGCGGGTCCCGGCGACGTGTCCTTCCTGGCAAGCGCGCGCTATACCGAAGCGGCCGCTCGGACGCGGGCGTCGGCGGTGCTCGTGCCGATGGAGTGGGCAGGGCGGAGCCCCGCCGCGCTGATCCGCGTCGCCAATCCCGACGCGGCGTTCGCGCGGGTGGTGGAAGCGCTGTTGCCGCCGGTGCGGAGGCCGGAACCGGGCGTGCATCCCAGCGCGTGCGTGGCCGAAGACGTGGCCCTGGGGTGCGACGTGAGCGTGGGGCCGCAATGCGTACTGGAGGCGGGGG